>DASVVI010000053.1:0-1512 GCA_036386635.1 Longimicrobium sp. | reverse complement strand
CGCTCCCCGGCGGTCGCGCCCAGTCGGTTGATTTCCCGACGGAACGGGCGGAAGCTTCACCGCAGGCAAGGGGAGACGCCATGCTGGTTTCGCAGATCCTGAAGGGCAAAGGCCGCGAGGTCCTGACCGCCGGACCCGAAGACGCCCTGTCCGAGATCGCTCGGCGACTGGAGTCCGAGCGGGTGGGCGCCCTGCTGGTGGTCGAGGGCGGCCAAGTGGCCGGCATCATCTCCGAGCGGGACATCGTGGCCGCTCTGGCCCGCAGCGGCGCGGCGGCCCTGGATGCGCCGGCGCGGAGCTACATGACCGCCGACGTCATCCGCGCCAAGCCGACCGAAACCGTCGACGAGCTGCTCGCCCGCATGACGGACCGCCGCGTGCGGCACCTGCCCGTGCTGGACGGCGAGACCCTGTGCGGGCTCGTCTCCATCGGCGACCTGGTCAAGCACAAGATCAGCGAGGTCGAGGCCGAGGCTCAGGGGCTGAAAGCCTACATCGCCGCGGGTTAAGCGGCGGGCCCGAAATAGGCGGTTGACGGACCAAGGGCCGGACCCTAGATAGCCGCTCCCCGCGACAGACGGGTTGGGCGCTCCGAAAGAAGCGCTTGACAGGGGCCTCCGGCTCCACCATCTTCCGCGGCTCCAATCGAATCGCTCAGGCGTACCCAGGGGTCGGTCACCCGGCCCGAAGGTTGTTTGCGGCGGTTTTTCTGGAGGCTCTTATTCTCCTCAGAGGAGAGTAGGCCAGCCGACAGAAAGTCCGAAAGGACCGGTTGACACTCCCGGGTCGGCTCAATAGATAGCCGCTCCCGCCGGCCACCGGGCGCTAAACGGTGGGGCCACGAAAGTGGTTCCGGTCTTTGACATTGTTGAATTGGAAAGAGAAACGCAGGCGGCGGTGTTCTGGCGGCAGCTCTTCTTCATTGGCTTGACCGGTGGAGGAACTGCCTCGACGCTGACTGGCTTTGCGGTCTCTTGAAGACAATACCATGAACCTTCATGGGCCTTCGGGTCTGTGGAGGCTTAGTGGTCCTCGTCAAGAAACTACAAGCATACAAACCAGCGTGTGCGCTCGGGTTTTCCCCTGGGTGTGCACTGTCTGGAGTCACGTCAACTCAACCTGAGAGTTTGATCCTGGCTCAGAGCGAACGCTGGCGGCAGGCCTAACACATGCAAGTCGAACGAACCCTTTCGGGGGTGAGTGGCGGACGGGTGAGTAACACGTGGGAACGTACCCTTTGGTTCGGAACAACACAGGGAAACTTGTGCTAATACCGGATGTGCCCTTCGGGGGAAAGATTCATCGCCATTGGAGCGGCCCGCGTCTGATTAGCTAGTTGGTGGGGTAAAGGCCCACCAAGGCTCCGATCGATAGCTGGTCTGAGAGGATGATCAGCCACACTGGGACTGAGACACGGCCCAGACTCCTACGGGAGGCAGCAGTGGGGAATCTTGCGCAATGGGCGAAAGCCTGACGCAGCCATGCCGCGTGAATGATGAAGGTCTTAGGATT
>DASVVI010000052.1:0-1682 GCA_036386635.1 Longimicrobium sp. | reverse complement strand
CACCACAGGAATGCTAGCTTGCTCCTCAATACCACTTCTGTGCCCTACTCTCTCAGCGAACGGGGCTCATGCCCCCCACGTAACTGATAAAGCATAACTCAGGGTGGGGCTTCCTAGCTAACTTCGCAGAATACCCCTTCCACGCGCTCCGGTGAACAGAGATTTCTGAGCGTGCGCCGGACTACTTTGGGTGGCATTATGTCCATCCGAGGAAAGGATGAAGCGTGATGGCCAAAGCGGGAGATAAGATAGAAAGCCCGCTGTCCGGCGTGCGAATAGTCTTCCTCAAGAAATCGCCCGCCACCAACGGCGAACTGTTGCAAACCTATGACGTCACGAAAGGGGGCGGCTGGTGACCAACTTTTCAGAGGCGCCGGGCGCGTCGAAGTCCCCCGCCGAGCTGCTCGCCGTCGCGAGGGGCGACGAGCCTGCGGACCTCGTCCTCCGCGGGGGGCGGCTCGTGAACGTGCTCTCCGGGGAGATCCAAGAGACGGCGGTCGCGATCCACGGCGGCCTGATCGCCGGCCTCGGCGGCTATGAGGAGGGCCGCGAGACGGTCGACTTGGACGACGCGTACCTGGCGCCGTCCTACATAGAGGGCCACATGCACGTGGAGACCACACTCCTTACGCCCCACGAGCTCGCCCGCGCGGCCTGCGCCCGCGGAACCGGCACGCTGGTGTGCGACCCCCACGAGATCGCCAACGTGCTGGGCGTCCGCGGGATCGAGTGGATGCTGGGCGCCGGCGAGGGCGCCCCGGCCGAGTTGCTCTACACCGCCCCCTCGTGCGTTCCCGTCAGCGCGATGGAGACGGCGGGGTCTGCGATCGGGGAGGCCGAGGTGGCGGCGCTGCTGGAGGACGAGCGGGTCGTTGGCCTCGCGGAGGTCATGAACTTCCCCGGCGCGGTGGCCGGCGATGCCGGCGTGCTCGGCAAGCTCGGGGCGGCCAAGGGCTACCCCGTGGACGGACACGCCCCTGGCCTCTCCGGCCGCGCGCTGAACGCCTACGTGGCCGCCGGACCCGGCTCCGAGCACGAGGCCACCGCGCTCGAGGAGGGGCGCGAGAAGCTGCGCCTGGGCATGCGCGTGATGATGCGCGAGGGGACGCCCGCAAAGGACCTGCGCGCGCTCCTCCCGCTCGTGACGCCCAGCACCGAACGCCGACTGTTGATGGTCAACGACGACGTCAGCGTCGCCGACCTGATGGACCGCGGGCACCTGGACCACCACCTGCGCCTGGCCGTGGCCGCCGGCGTCGACCCGATCACCGCCCTCCGGATGGTCACCCTGAACGTCGCCGAGTGGTTCGAGCTCGAAGACCGCGGGGCGATCGCCCCGGGGCTCCGCGCCGACCTGGTCGTGCTGCGCGACCTGGAGGGGTTCGAGACTCTGCGCACCTACCAGGCCGGCCGGTTGGTAGCCCGAGAAGGCCGCTGCCTGCGCGAGTACCGATTGCCTCCCGGCCTTGGGCCCACCGTCCGCGTCGACTGGGACGCCGTTGACCTCTCGTTGCCCGTCCACGGGAAGCGGGCGCGGGTGATAGGGGTGGTACCCGGCCAGGTCCTTACGCGCGCCCTCTTGGAGACCCCCTCCGCGGAGGACGGCCTCGCGGTGGCCGATCCGTCCCGCGACCTGCTCAAGCTCGCCGTGGTGGAGCGCCACACGGTACGCTCCACCACGG
>DASVVI010000051.1:0-2413 GCA_036386635.1 Longimicrobium sp. | reverse complement strand
GGAGCGCCACGCGTACGTCGCGCTCGGACGCGTTGGCGCGGCGCACCCAGCGCTCGAACAGGGCGTCGGCGGCCGCGCGCACCGCGGGTGCGGAAGATCCCTTCAACGCGATGGCGGCGGCGCGGACCGCCTGCGCCTGGTCGCCGTGCAGGGCGGCCAGGTACACGTCGTCCGCCGCGTGGGCCGACAGCTTCGAAAGCGCATCGATCGCCGCCTCCTGCACGTTGCCATCGCGGTCGCGTGCGAGGGTGCGCAGGCGGGCCGTGTCGGCCAGGACGGCGGCGGCGCGGGCGGCGTACAGGCGGACGTGCCAGTCGGAATGCGTGGCGAGACGGTCGAGCCGCGTGCGCGCCTGCTCCGGGGCGATACGCGCGAGCGCGACCGCCGCGTGCGCGCCCGCGTGCCACGAAACCCCGCCCGCCGCGCGCCGGCGTGTGTCGGCGCGGAGCGCGTCCACCCATCTCGCCAGCACGCGCACGAAGGCCGAATCGGCGCCGCACGACGCCCCCGCCACGCCGGCCGCGCGCAGGCGCACGTGCCATACGGGGTCCACCAGCGCCGCCCGCAACGCCGCGCAGTCCGCGCCTCGGGTGGCGAGCGCGCGGTAGCGGAGGCGCCACGCCGGCTCGGGCCAGGCGCGGGGCGCGGCCATCGGCGGCAGCGAATCGCGCGCGGCGAACAGCGGATCGCGGATGCGCCCGAGCGCCCGGCGCGCGATCAGCCGCACGCGCGGGTTGGCGTGCCGCAGCCCCGTCGCGATCTCCGCGGCCACCGAGTCACGCCGGTCCTCCGCCACCAGGATCCGGCCGATCAGGGCCGAGTCGGCGCGCGTCTGCGCCCGGCCCGCGGCGGGCACCAGCAGCAGGAACAGAATCCAGAGTTTCCTCATGCCTCACGCGCGTCCGAGTGAACATTGGGCCCGCTGCTCGCGCCGCTGTAGTTAATACCTCTCGAATGAGGAGTCCAGTAGCGCGGGTCGCGTGAACGTGTGCGGCGCGGTCTCTGCAACGCAGGTGGCCATCACGAGATCGACCGTTCCGAGCCGAGCCCATGAGACGAGCCCATGCCTGCATCGCCGTCCTGATCCTCACCGCGCTGGCGGCGGGGTGCAGGGACGTGGGCGGGCCGCGCGAGGTGCGGGAGGAGCCGCCCGGCATCGTGGAGCGCGCGCTGACGCCCAGCCCCACGCCCATCCCCGACTCCGCCGTCGCGCTGGCGGCGCAGATGGTGAAGAACCGCGTGGAGCGCGAGTGGTTTCCCGGCGCGGCGCTGGCCCTCGGCAACCGCGCGCTGATCCAGCGGGTGGAGGCGTTCGGGAAGATGACCTGGGACGAGGACGCGCCGGCCGTGAGCGCCGACTCTACCCTCTTCGACCTGGCCTCGCTCACCAAGGTGGTCGCCACGACGGCGGCGGTGATGGCGCTGGTGGAGGATGGAAGGCTCACGCTGGACGACCCCGTGCGCCGCTGGGTGCCGCAGTTCTCCGGGGGCGACAAGGACAGCGTGACCGTGCGCATGCTCCTGACGCACACGGGCGGGGTGCGCGCGGGGGCGAGCGACATCGCCAGCGAGGTGCTGGGCGACGTGCGGCGCTACCTCATCACCCGCCCGCTGGCGCTGAAGCCGGGCGAGGACGTGCTGTACTCGGACATCGGCTTCGTCATCCTGTGGATCGTGGCCCAGCGCGCGGCGGACGAGCCGTTGCAGGCCTATCTCAAGCGCCGCGTGTGGGGTCCGCTGGGGATGGCATCCACCCGGATGGGGGTGCCCACGCCGTGCGCGAAGTGCGCGCCGACGCTGCACCTGGAGGAGATGGACGGGCCCTACACCGGCGGCTCGTACGACGAGGTGGGGCGGCGGCTGGACGGGGTGGCGGGGAACGCGGGGGCGTTCAGCACGGCGCACGACCTGGCGCGCTTCGCCGCGATGATGGCCAACGAGGGGCGGCTGGGGAACGTGCGCATCTTCCAGAAGCGCACCGTCCGCGAGTTCGTCGTGCCGCAGCCCGGCGCGGGGACGCGGGGTCTGGGATGGGAGGTGTACTGCCGCGAGGGCGTGGTGCCCGACCACGCGACGTGCAAGGACATCCTCGCCTTCGGCCACACGGGCGCTACAGGCACGTCGCTCTGGATCGAGCCGAGCGGGCGAAGCTGGGTGGTGCTCCTCAGCAATCGCACCTACATTCCCAAGCAGCCCGACGAGGACATGCAAATGTTCCGGCGCCGGCTGTTCCGGGCGATCCTGCCGAGCGAGTAGCCACGCGTCTCTTTTGGGACGCCGCGTGTAACGAAGTAACCGCCGCGGCGCATTGCAGAGGAAAAACGGTCGTGCGCTTGCGCATCGGCCCCGTGTACCGTATGCATGGGCGACGTGCAGCGAAGCATGCCTGCAGCGGGGTCTTTCAGAGCCCGGA
>DASVVI010000050.1:0-6539 GCA_036386635.1 Longimicrobium sp. | reverse complement strand
CGACGTGGTGTTCTACGGCACGATGGAGGGTTGGTTCAAGGCGGTGGACGCGCGCAACGGGCGTCTCCTCTGGCAGTTCAAGACGGAGTCGGGGATCATCGGCCAGCCCATCACCTACCGCGCGCCGGACGGCAAGCAGTACGTCGCCATCCTCTCCGGCGTGGGTGGCTGGCCGGGCGCCGTCGTGGCGGGGATGGCCAACCCCGAAGACACCACCGTGGCGCTCGGCTTCGCGGGCGCCATGCGCGACCTTCCCGGCGCCACCACGCGGGGCGGGACCCTTTACGTGTTCGCGCTGCCATGAAGAAAGTGCGTGAGTGCGTTAGTGCGTTAGTGCGTTGGGGTGCCCCGGCTTTCGGGCGCACTCACGCACTAACGCACTTACGCACCCTGTTTCTTGTCCTGGCGGCGGGGTGCATCGAGCACGACATGTCCGGCGAGTACGGCTCCAAGGAGAAGCCGGAGGAGTGGCCGGCGCTGCGGACGATGTTCGCCGCGACGGTGCGCAACGCGCCGGTCGCGGAGGACGGTCAGTGGGTGATGCCGGCGCGGGACTACGCGAGCACGCGGTTCAGCGGGCTGGGCGAGATCAACCGGGGCAACGTGAAGGGGCTGCGGCTGGCGTGGACGTTCTCGGATGGAAACTTCTACGGGCACGAGGGGGCGCCGCTGGTGGTGGGGAGCACCCTGTACTGGGTGAGCCCGTTTCCCAACGAGCTCTTTGCGCTGGATCTGACGAAGCCGGGCGCGCCGGTGAAGTGGCACTACAAGCCGCCGGTGCAGACCGCCGCGCAGGGGGTGGCCTGCTGCGACAAGGTGAACCGCGGCGCCGCCTACGCGGACGGGCGCATCTTCTTCAACACCCTCGACAACCAGGTGGTCGCCGTCGATGCCGCCACCGGGGCCGAGGCGTGGCGCGTCCGCATCGGCGACATCAACCGCGGCGAGACCATGACCATGGCGCCGCTGGTGGTGAAGGGAAAGGTGCTGGTGGGGAACAGCGGCGGAGAGATGGGGGTGCGCGGCTGGCTCACCGCCCTCGACGCCGCCACCGGCCGCACCGCCTGGCGCGCGTACAGCACGGGGCCGGACGCGGACGTGCTGATCGGCCCCAACTTCAAGCCGCACTACGCGCAGGATCGCGGCAAGGACCTGGGCGTGACGAGCTGGCCTCCCGGCGCCTGGGAGACGGGGGGCGGCACGGTGTGGGGGTGGATCTCGTACGATCCCGAGCTGGACCTGATCTTCTACGGCACGGGCAACCCCGGCCCCTGGAACCCCGAGCAGCGCCCCGGCGACAACAAGTGGACGGCCGGCATATTCGCACGCGATCCGGACACGGGTGAGGCGCGCTGGTTCTACCAGTGGAGCCCGCACGACGTCCATGACTACGACGGGGTCAACGAGAACGTCCTCCTCGACCTCCCCATCGGCGGCCGCACGCGCAAGGTGATCGTGCGCGCGGAGCGGAACGGCTACATGTACGTGCTGGACCGCGCCACCGGGGAGGTGCTCTCGGCCGACCCCTTCGTCCACATCACGTCGTCGAAAGGCGTGGACCTGAAGACGGGCGCCTTCCAGCCCAACCCGACCGCCACGCCGCGGCTGGGGACGGTGGTGCGGGGGATCTGCCCCAGCGCGCCGGGCGCCAAGGACTGGCAGCCGATGTCGTTCTCGCCGCGCACGGGGCTCCTCTACATCCCGCACAACAACCTGTGCATGGACTACGAGGCGCTTGAGGCCAACTACATCGCCGGCACGCCGTACGTGGGCGCCAACGTCACCATGTACGCGGGCCCCGGCGGCCATCGCGGCGAGTTCACCGCGTGGGATCCGGTGCGGAGGCGTGCCGCGTGGAAGATCCGCGAGCGCTTCCCCGTGTTCAGCGGCGCGCTGGCCACGGCGGGCGACGTGGTGTTCTACGGCACCATGGACCGCTGGTTCAGGGCCGTCGACGCCACCACGGGCAAGATCCTCTGGCAGTTCCGCACCGGCTCGGGCATCATCGGCCAGCCAGTCACCTTTCGCGGCCCGGACGGCAAGCAGTACGTGGCGATCTTCGACGGCGTGGGCGGCTGGCCCGGCGCCATCGTCTCCGGCGACCTGTCCCCCGAGGACAAGTCCGCGGCGGGGGGCTTCGTGGGCGCGATGAGCGACCTGCCGGAGCACACGGAAAAGGGAGGGACGCTGTATGTGTTCGCGCTCCCCTGAGGCCCTCACCCCCCGACGGCGAGGACCGAGCGGGGGTGAGGGCCTCCTGCGCCTCTTCCTGCTCCTCCTCCCCCTTCTCGCCGCCTGCGCCGAGACGCAGGCGAAGCCCTCGCGCGAGCTGCGGGTGTGCGCCGATCCCAACAACCTCCCCTTCTCCAACGAAAAGGGGGAGGGGTTCGAGAACCGGCTGGCGGAGCTGGTGGCGCGCGACATGGGGGCGCGGGTGAAGTACACCTGGTGGGCGCAGCGGCGCGGCTTCATCCGCAGCACGCTGCGCGCCGGGGAGTGCGACCTGGTGATGGGGGTGCCCAGTTCCTTTGAGCTCGCGCTCGCCACGCGCCCGTACTACCGCTCCACCTACGTCTTCGTGTACCGCAAGGATGCGGGGTTCAAGGTGCGCTCCTTCGACGATCCGGTGCTGAAGCGGGTCAAGATCGGGGTGCACCTGGTGGGCGACGACTACTCCAACACGCCGCCCGCCCACGCGCTCGGCACGCGCGGCATCATCCGCAACGTGCGCGGCTACACGCTGTACGGCGACTACTCCAAGCCCAACCCGCCGGCGGACATCCTGACGGCGCTGGCGCGGAAGGAGATCGACGTGGCGGTGGTGTGGGGGCCGCTGGCCGGCTACTTCGCGCCGAAGGCGGGGGTGCCGCTGGAGGTCGTACCCGTCTCACCGCAGGTCGATCTGCCGTTCCTCCCCTTCGTCTTCGACATCTCGATGGGGGTGCGGCGCGAGGATGTGAAGCTCAAGGAAGAGGTGGAGGCGATCCTCGTCCGCCGGCGGGCGGAGGTGAACGCCATCCTGAACGAGTACGGAGTGCCGCGGGCGGGCCGCCCATGACCGGAGGGAGAACGATGCGATCGAAGGCGCTGGTTCTGGTCTGCCTGGCCGGGGTGCTCGCGGGGTGCAAGCGCGAGGAGCGTCCCTCGCGCGACACGCCGCCGGGCGCATCGCCCTTTCCCGCGGTTCAGACGACGGAGCTGCAGGCCGGCCCCAAGACGCCGGACCCGTCGGTGGGCGCGTACCAGGAGAGCCGGTTCGCGGTGGGGCAGGGGCAGACCTTTTACGAGCAGTACAACTGCGCCGGGTGCCACGCCGCGGGGGGCGGCGGGGGGATGGGGCCGCCGCTGAACGACGACGAGTGGATCTACGGGAGCGACCCGGAGAACGTCTTCGCCACCATCGTGGAGGGGCGGCCCAACGGGATGCCCGCCTTCCGCGGGCGCATCGACCAGGGGCAGATCTGGCAGCTCGTGTCGTACGTGCGCACGCTGAGCGGCCTCACCCCGCCGGACACCTGGCCGGCGCGCGCGGACCACATGCAGGAGGCCCGCCCCGTGACCGACGCCGCACCCCAGCGCCAGCTCCCGTGAGCACGCGCCTTCGTCCCCACGCATGCGCGGCGGCCGTACTCCTGGCGGCGTGCGAGCGCCAGTTCTCGGCCACGCACCCCGTGGGCCCGCAGGCGGAACGGATCAGCGACCTGATCTGGTTCCTCACCTGGCTGGGCACGGCGGTGTTCGTGGCGGTGGTCGGCTTCCTCTTTTACGCCCTGTGGCGCGGCAAGCAGCGTGACGAGAGCGCCGCCGGGCCCGAGGCGGAACGGCGGATGGCGCGATGGGTGGGCGGCTCGGTGGCGGCGACGGCGGCCATCCTGCTGGTGCTGCTGGTCTACAACTTCTACACGGGGCGGGCGCTGGCGGCCTTCGCGGATTCCAGCGCCATGACGATCCGCGTGACGGGGCACCAGTGGTGGTGGTCGGTGGAGTACCAGGACCCGCTCTACAGCCGCCGGGTGTCGACCGCCAACGAGATCCACATCCCCGTGGGGCGCAAGGTGCGGCTGGAGGTGCAGTCGCGCGACGTGATCCATTCGTTCTGGGCGCCGAACCTCCACGGCAAGATCGACCTGATCCCCGGCTACGGCGGCACCACCTACTTCCGCGCCGACGAGCCGGGAGTCTACAGCGGGCGGTGCGCGGAGTTCTGCGGCCTTCAGCACGCCAAGATGAACTTCCTGGTGATCGCGGAGCCGCCGGACCGCTTCGCCGCCTGGTACGAGGCGCAGCTGCGAAGCTCGCCCCCTCCCGCCGACTCGATGCAGCAGAAGGGGCAGCAGGTCTTCCTGTCGAAGCAGTGCGCCATGTGCCACACGATCCGGGGCACGCCGGCCAACAGCCGCATCGGCCCGGATCTGACGCACCTGGCGAGCCGACGCACGCTGGCCTCGGGCGCCATCCCCAACACACGCGGCCACCTGGGCGGCTGGGTACTGGACCCGCAACGCATCAAGCCCGGCACCCGCATGCCGCCGAACCAGCTCGCGGGGGATGAGCTGCAGGCGCTGCTGGATTATCTGGAGAGCCTGCAGTAGGGAATGGGGAATGGGGAATGGGGAATGGAGGGACAACGCCCCACTTATTGTCATCCTGAGGGAGCCGCCTGACGGAGATCGGCGGCGCACGCCGGACTTTCTGCGGCGACCGAAGGATCTAGCCGGCGGGGCAGGAGGTCCGCGTCACGGGCCGTCCTCCCGTCACGCGCAGTAGATCCTTCGCTCCGCGCCAAAAGGGCGGAGCCGGGGCGAGGACGGTGAGGCGCTTCGCTCAGGATGACAAAAGGTGGGGGATGCCCGGCGCGTGGAGGCCTGGCTCTCCGCGCCAGTCCGCGGAGGCGGACTTCGTGTGGTTCCAGCGGCGAATTCATTCGCTCCTGGTTGCGGGCCGCGGCGAATGGGCGGGGCACGGGCAGTCACGTGGGGCTGCCCCTACGAAAATCGGTGTGCGTGATCGGGGCGGTCCAGGGGCGGGCACGGGCGCGATGAATCGCGCCCCTACGACACAGATTGACGCACTAACGCACTGACGCACTAACGCACTTTCTTCCGTCCGGAGATCTCCCTTGGCCCACACCGAAGCCCACGCCACGGCCAGCCTCCTCGACGCCGGCGGGCGGGCGGAGATGGAGCGGAGCTGGCGACCCAAGCCCGGCTTCTGGGGGTGGCTCGTCGCCGTGGACCACAAGTCCGTGGCGAAGCGCTACATCGCCACCGCCTTCATCTTCTTCCTGCTCGGCGGGCTGGAAGCGATGGTCATGCGCATGCAGCTCGCCCGGCCGGAGAACGGGCTGCTGTCGCCCGACCAGTACAACCAGCTCTTCACCATGCACGGCACCACGATGATGTTCCTGTTCGGGGTGCCGGTGCAGCTCGCGGTCGCGCTCTACTTCGTGCCGCTCATGGTGGGGACCCGCAACGTCGCCTTCCCCCGCCTCAACGCATTCGGCTACTGGACGTACCTCCTCGGCGGCGTGCTGCTGTACTCCGGCTTCATCCTCAACACGGGGCCGGACGCGGGGTGGTTCAACTACGTACCCCTCTCCGGGCCGCAGTACTCGCCGGGGAAGCGCATCGACGTGTGGGCGCAGACCGTCACCTTCACCGAGATCGCCTCGCTAGTGGCGGCGGTCACGCTGATCGTCACCATCCTCAAGCAGCGCGCGCCGGGGATGTCGCTCAACCGGCTTCCGCTCTACGTGTGGTCGATCCTGGTGACGGCGGTGGTGGTCACCTTCGCCATGCCCTCGGTGGCGCTGGCCAGCATGATGCTCGCCATGGACCGGCTGATCGGCACCCACTTCTTCAACCCGGCGGAGGGGGGCGATCCGCTCCTCTGGCAGCACCTGTTCTGGTTCTTTGGGCATCCCGAAGTCTACATCATGTTCATTCCCGCCACGGGGTTCGTGTCCGAGATCATCCCCGTGTTCGCGCGGCGCAAGATGTTCGGGCACACGCCGCTGGTGCTCTCGCTGGTGGCGACGGGGTTCCTGGCGTTCGGGCTCTGGGTGCATCACATGTTCACCACTGGGCTCCCGCAGCTCGGGCAGAGCTTCTTCACGGCGGCGTCGCTGATGATCGCCATCCCCAACGGTGTGCAGATCTTCTGCTGGATCGCGACGCTGTGGGCGGGGCGGCCACGGTTCGCCACACCGCTCCTCTTCGTCATCGGCTTCATCGTTCTCTTCGTGTGCGGAGGGATCACGGGGGTGATGGTGGCCTCGGTGCCCTTCGACCAGCAGGCGCACGACACCTACTTCGTCGTGGCGCACCTTCACTACGTGCAGATCGGCGCCTTCGTCTTCCCGCTCTTCGGCGCCTTCTACTACTGGTTCCCCAAGGTGATGGGTAGGATGCTCTCCGAGACGCTGGGGAAGGTGCACTTCTGGCTCTTCTTCGTCGGAATGAACGTCACCTTCTTCCCGATGCACTTCCTGGGGTTCATGGGGATGACGCGCCGCGTGTACACCTATCCGGTGGAGGCGG
>DASVVI010000049.1:0-9649 GCA_036386635.1 Longimicrobium sp. | reverse complement strand
CGTCCGGGTCCGCCCGGGCGCGGCGCTCCGCCGTTGTGGAGCCGGCGCCGCTCCCTCTCTCCTTCTACGACCGCCCCGCCGACGTCGTCGCGCGCGAGATGCTCGGCACGCTGATCGTGTCCGAGGTCGGGGGGCATCGCGTGGCGGGCGAGATCGTCGAGACGGAGGCGTACACGGGGCCAGACGACGAAGCCTCGCACGCGCACATCCGCTTCGGACGCACTGAGCGCAACGACCCCATGTTCGGGCGCGCCGGCACCGCGTACGTCTACCTGATCTACGGGATGCACTGGTGCATCAACGTGGCGACGGGCGCGGAAGGCTTCCCTGCCGCCGTGCTGATCCGCGCCGCGCGTCCGTTGGAAGGGATCGAGATCGCACGCGAGCGCCGGCCCGGCCGCCCCGACCACGAGCTGATGCGCGGCCCGGGCAACCTGGCCCGCGCCCTCGCCATCGACCGCACGCAGAACCGCGGGATGGTAGACGGCCCGCCCCTCTGGTTCGCCCCCGGCGCATCCATCCCCGACGCAGACGTGGCGGCCGGCCCGCGCATCGGGATCAAGCGCGCCGCCGATGCTCCGCTGCGGTTCCGGGTGCGCGGGAGCATCTGGGTTTCGGGGAAGCGGTAAGATGATGTTGCCATTAGGGTAGCGGCCAAGCGCTTCTCCCCGGCGTTCCAACCTTGTAACATCCCCCTCTGTCTCATCTCCAGTCGCCGGGGCGTTACTCATCGCGCCTACCCTTTCGCTGCCCCGACGCCGGCCCAATCACGCAGATTCCCGTAGGGGCAGACCCATGTGTCTGCCCGTGCCATCCGCCGCGCCGACGCCAGGGGTTCCATCGCGATCTCCACCGTGCACACGAACGCACCACCGCGATCCACCATGAAGATCCTCGCCCGGCTTCTTATCCCCTTCCTGCTGGTGCTCGCGGCCAGCGCTTCGGCCCAGGAGCGCCCCGTGGCCGGCATCCAGGGGCGCATTGTGGCGGCAGAGACGTCGCGGCCGCTGGCGGGGGTGGTCGTCGTGGCGCGGCTGCAGACCGACACGTCGGCGGCAGGACGCGGCGTGTCCGGAGCGGACGGGCGCTACCGGATCGCGGGGCTGGCGCCGGGAAGCTACGTGGTGCGCGCCACCCACACCGGCCGCCAGACGACTCAGTCGAACGCCGTCGTCGTCTCCGCCGGATTGGCGGACGCGGGCGACCTGAAGATGGCGGCCGTGGTGGCGCTGGAGGGGCTGCAGGTGCGCGCCGAGCGGCCACCCGTGGTCCACGCCGAGGACCCCAACGTGTACAGCGTCAAGGACATGCCCGCGGCGGTCGGCGGCGCGGCGGACGTGATGCGCACGCTGCCGGAGCTGGAAGTGGATCTCAACGGCAACATCAAGATGGTGGGGAACCGCCCCGTCACCATCCACATCAACGGCCGCCCCTCCCCCCTGCGCGGCGAGGCGCTCACCGAGTTCATCCGCAACCTCCCCGCGGACCGCATCGACCGCATCGAAGTCATTCCCAACCCCTCCGTGCGCTTCGAGGGCGGCGACGGGGCCATCGTCAACATCGTGCTGCGCAAAGGCGTGGAGCTGGGGCTGGGCGGGAGCGTGTCGCTGAACGCCGCCACCCGCGGCGGCAACGGCCTCTCGGGGCAGATCGCCTACCAGCGCGGGAAGCTGACGCTGTTCGGCGGCGGATCCAGCCGGCTGATGAACTACGACGACGCATCGCGCGAGCTGCGGCAGAACCTGCTCGCCACCCCCGTCACCTTTCTGGACCAGGACCGGCGCGGCTCCGGCAACAACTTCCATGGAAGCGCGGACCTCACGGCCGAGCTCGCGGTGGGGCCGATCGAGACGCTCTGGGCCTCCGGCAGCGCATACCGGGGCGGATGGGGCAACGAGAGCTTCTCGCACAACCGAATCCTGGATGCGGACAGCGCCCCCACGCGCATCTACGACCGGGTGGGCGACTCCGAGAGCGACTTCCTGGCGACGGACCTGGCGCTCGGCTTCCGGCGCATCGTGGAGGCGCAGCGGCACGAGCTCTCGGTGGAGGTGCGCAGGAGCGGGTCCGGCGACGAGAACACCGGGCGCGTGGAGGAGATCACCACCATGCGCACGGTGGAGACCGGCGACCCCCTCTCAGAGCTGCGCCTGACGGGCGGCGGCGAGGACCGCACGAGCCTCACGGCCAAGGCCGACTACATGCGCCCGCTGCCAGGGAAGGGCCGTGTGGAGATCGGCGTGCGCACCAGCCTCGAAGACCAGGCGAACGAGCAGACGCTGCGCCACTTCGCCCCCTTCGACGCGGGCGATCCGCGCCAGGTGACGGACGTGTCGTACACCTTTGGGCAGACGCAGCACTCGGCCTACGCCAACCTGAGCCACAAGATCGGGCGCCTGTCGCTGCAGGGCGGCCTGCGGGCGGAGATGACGACCCTGGACCTGGCGCCGCGGCTTGAGAACGCGCAGCCGGGCTTCGAGCGCGACTTCTTCTCCATCCTCCCCAGCGCCAACCTGAGCTTCGAGTTCAAGCCGGGGCGCACGATGCGGGTCAACTACTCCCGCCGGGAGCGCCGCCCGTGGATCTGGGACCTCAACCCGTACGTCACGCAGAGCGATCCGCTGAACGTGCGTCTGGGGAACCCCGACCTGGAGCCCGCCGCCACCCACTCGCTCGGCGGCGACCTGAGCTGGCGCACGCGCGTGGCGACGCTGCGCCTGGCGCCCTACTTCCGCCGCACTAGCAACGAGGTGGAGTACATCCGCACGGTGAGCGCGGCGGGCGTGGCCACTACCATCCCGCAGAACCTTGCCGTGGTCGAGACCTATGGCGGCAGCCTGAACGCGTCGCTGTCGCCGGCGCGGTGGGGGAACGCCTCGGCGTCGGTGGGCGCGAGCCATGACGAGCGCGACGCCGGCGCCTTGGGGAGCGCCTACTCGCGGAGCGGGAGCAACTACTTCTTCACCGCCAACTCCACGCTGCAGCCGGGGCGCGGGTGGGGGATCCAGGCGTCGCTGCGGCTCAACTCGCCGCGCGAATCGGTGCAGGGGCGCTATTCGTCCACGCCGTGGACGGAGCTGGGCATCCGCAAGGAGCTGTTCAACCGCAAGGCGTCGATGAACATCCGGCTCGCGGACCCGTTCGACATCTACCGCACGCGCTTCACATCGCGCGATCCCAGCTTCGCGGGCACGTCGCAGAGCCGCTCGTCGTGGGGCGGGCGCAGCGCGAGCCTGAGCCTGACCTACCGCTTCGGCAAGCCCCCGGAGCGCAAGAGCACGCAGGCGGACGGTCCGCCGACGGGCGGGGGCGGGCCTCCCTGAATGGATAGGCTCACACAGAAACACGGAGGCACAGAGAGAAGGTCATCTCTGTGCCTCGTCTTTTGCGTGGTCCACTGCTACTGTGTACGCCCGCGCCTCCCACACCTGAACTCGGCACCGATCGAATGAACGACCGCGACAACCTGATGGACTTCGCCGTACGCACCGCGACCGGGGCGGGGGAGATCACGCTGGAGCACTACGGGCGCGCCGCCGTCGAGTTCAAGGGCGACGGCAGCGAGGTGACCATCGGGGACCGCGCGGCCGAGGAGTTCATCCGCGCCGCCCTCCACGACGCCTTCCCCGACGACGGCATCGTGGGCGAAGAGGGAGAGGACGTCCCTTCGAAGAGCGGGCGCCGGTGGATCGTGGACCCCATCGACGGCACTCGCTCGTTCAGCTCCGCCGTCCCCCTCTACGCCGTCCTCATCGCGCTGGAGGAGGAGGGCGTGCCGACGCTCGGCTGCTGCCACTTCCCCGTCCTCAAAGAGACACTGGTCGCCTCCGACGGCGCGGGTGCGTGGCTGAACGGCCGCCCCGCCCGCGTCTCCGAATGCGACGACCTGAGCGACGCGCGGCTCGTGACGAGCGGCCTCGAGTACTGGCGCGACCGCTCCACCGACGCGGACCGCGCCGGCTTCGACCGCCTGCTGCGCGCCACCCGCTTCGCCCGCACCTGGGGCGACGCCTACGGTTACTTCCTGGTGGCGACGGGCCGCATGGACCTCCTCTGCGACCCCATCACCGGCTCGTACTGGGACTACGCGCCCATGAACGTCATCCTGCGCGAATCCGGCGGCCGCCTCACCCAATTCGACGGCACCCCCGTCGGCGCCTGGACCCCGGCCCTCGCCACCAACGGCCGCCTGCACGACGCGGCGGCGGGGGTGTTGCGGGGGACGTGATTGGGGCGAATGAATTCGCGGCTGGAACCACGCGAAGTCCGCCTGCGCGGACTGGCGGGGCGAGATTCGACCGTAACCCACAATCCCGTGGCCACCGCCGCACCGTAGGGACGCGATTCATCGCGCCCGCCCTCTCCCGCACACCGACCCCCGCCCTCCAGACCGATTCCCGTAGGGGCAGCCCCGCGTGGCTGCCCGTGCCCTGGAATACGCCGAACCCGCCATCCCCACGCGGCGTCCGAGGTGCCCCCGTTCCCAATGCCCCGCATACCAGAGCGAATGAATGGACCACGCGAAGTCCGCCTTCGCGGACTGGCCGCGGCGTACGAGCCCACTTCAGTGGGCTTCGCGTAGTTCCAGCCGGGGGCTTTAGCCCCCGGTGTTGTTCGGGACACCCCGCCCCCGGTGTTGTTCGGCCCCACCCCCCGAGCCTGCGAAGGCAGGCTTCCCGCCGTTGTTGCAGCGGTTTCAACCGCCGGGGACTCTGGCTCACCCCCACCCTCACCCCCCGCGATCCACCAGCCTCCTCACCAGCTCCAGCTTCCCGCCAACCTCCCCATCCAGCAGGAGCGCCTCGATCCCATCGAACTCGCCCGCGCGAAAGGTGCGCTCGATCCGCCCCGCCGACAGTAGGTGCACCGCGTCGCAGCCGGTGGTGAGCGAGGCGAGGATGTGCGAGGTAAGGAGCACCGTGTGCCCCGCATCCGCCAGCTCGCGGAAGAGACGAGTGAGGATCTGGTTCGTCTCCAGGTCGAGCCCGTTGAACGGCTCGTCCAGGATGAGCACCGGCCGGCCCAGGCTCAGCACCCCCAGCAGCGCCAGCTTCTTCCGCATCCCCAGCGAGTACGTCTCCACCAGCCGGTCCAGCGGGAGGTCGAAGACGCGGTTCCACTCCGCCACGTCGAAGCCGGCGCGGCCCGCGCGAAATACGCCCAGGTACTCCCGCCCCGTGATCTTGGGATAAAAGAAGCTCGGCGCGGGCAGGTAGCCGACCACCTCGCGGCTGCGCAGTGGCTCGCCACGGAAGCGGATGACGCCGCCGCTCGGGCGCACGAAGCCGTAGAGCGCGTCCAGCAGCGTCGTCTTGCCGGCGCCGTTGCGGCCGGCGAGGCCATGGACCTGCCCGCCATCCACCACGAGATCGACGCCGTTCAGCACCGGCGTCGATCCGTAGCGCACGGTCAGCTTCTCAATCGAGATCATCCAGGTACGCGCCGAGGTTGTGCACGCCGATCCGCCAGAACCGGAACAGCAGAAACGCCGCCACCGGCGGCAGCGCCAGCGACGCCGTGAGCACCAGCACCGCGAGCGGACCGACCACGGCCGCCCGCCCTCCCTCGCGGTACACGGCGTACTTGGTGAGGACGGCCCCCGCGACGATCGCCGCGCTCCCCGCGAGCACCAGCGCCAGCATGGCGATCAGCGGAGGGTGCCGCACGATGAACAGCACGACGAGCGGCAGGCAGAGCACCGCGTACAGCGCCAGCCCCTGCATCACCTTGAAGCGCAGAAGCTCCGCCGGCCGCCGCTGAAACGCCTCCAGAAGCTCGTGTCCCTCGCCGTCCAGGTAGAACAGCGAGACGCACCAGGCGAGCAGCACGATCCCGCCGAGCGCCACGGCCGGGTACCTGGAAAGCGCCGCGGCAGCCAGGTAGACGACCCCGATCGCGCTGCCGTAGCGCCTCACCCCGGACGTCCACTCGAACGCGCGGGCGGGGAGGGGGAGCCGCTGCACCGGGCGGCTCCGGCTCCACGTCACCAGCCGCTGGGCTCCTCCGGCCGGGAGCCACGCAAGGAGCAGCGGAGCCCCCGCGCTCACGGCGAGGAGGGCGGGAACGGGCGCGATCAGGCCAAGGAGCCAGAAGGGGAGCGAAAGGGTGATGTACTCCAGCAGATAGGTGCGATGCGGACTGCGGCCGGCGAGGTTCAGGAAGCGCGCATCCTGGCGGCCCGTGTGCACCAGGGCGAGCAGGACGATCTGCGCCGCGAGGATGGCGCGGGAGCCCCGCGCGCTACCCATCCACCCCCAGAGCCGGTAGCCGCCCATCGCCAGCAGAAGCGCAAAGAGGAGCACCGTCCCCGGCTCCGCGCGCGCGAGGCCGGCCACGGCCCGGCGCACGGTGCGGGCGCGCAGGACGAGGATGTCAGGCATCATCGTCGTCGAAGGGCGGCTCCTCCGCCAGCGGCGCGCCGCCGATCCACACGACGCGCACCACGTCGCCGGCGCGAGGGCCGGGGCCCGGCGGGATCAGCGCCAGCCCGTTGGCGGCGGCGAGGGAGCTGGAGACGCCGGAGCTCTGCGAGCCGGTGAGGCGCGCGCGGAAGTGGCGGTCCTCCGCGCGCCGGATGGAGACGCGCGGGAAGTGCATCAGCTCGCCTCGCATCGGGTAGGCGTCGTCCAGCAACGCGTACCTCCAGGGCGCGTGGATGCGGGTGCGCCCGCACATGCGCATGAGGGCGGGGCGCACGAAGAGCTCGAACGTTACGCCGGTGGACACCGGGTTCCCCGGCAGCCCGAACCACGGGATCCCTCCGAGCGCGGCCACGCGCCCGAACGCCATCGCAGAGCCGGGGCGGATGCGCACGCGCCAGAAAGCCACCTCGGTGTCCAGCTCCGCCATCACGCGCCGCACGTGGTCGTGCTCGCCCACGCTGATGCCGGCGGTGGTGATGACGGCGTCGCACCCGCGCGCGCGCTCCAGCTGCTCGTGCATGCCCGCGGGGTCGTCCGGCGCGATGCCCAGGACGCGCGCCTCCAGCCCCGCCTCCGCGAGGGCGGCGGCGAGCGAGTAGCTGTTGGAGGATACGATGCGCCGCCCGGCCTCCACCTCGGCGAACTCCTCCACCGGCACCAGCTCGTCGCCCGACGCGAGCACGGCGACGACTGGGCGGCGCACCACCCGCAGCCGAGCCCTCCCCAGAGACGCGGCTACGCCGATCTCCGCCGCGCGCAGCACGGCCCCGGCGCGCAGCACCACAGAGTCCCGCCGCACGTCCTCGCCGCGCGGCCGCACGTTGCGCCCCGCGTCCGCATCGGAGTGGATGGCGATGCGACCCTCCGCCGTCCCGATCCCCGAGCCGCCGTCCGTGTGCTCCACGCGGATCACGCCGTCAGCGCCGTCGGGGACGGGCGCGCCGGTCATGATGCGGATTGCCTCGCCCGGACCGACGGGACGCGCGGCGAAGCGGCCGGCGGGAACGTCATCCACCACGCGCAGCAACACCGGGCGCGCGGACGATGCGCCGCGCACGTCCTCCGCGCGCACCGCGAATCCGTCCATCGCGCTGTTGTCCCACGGCGGCAGGTCGACGGTGGACGACACGTCCTCCGCCAGCACCGAGCCGAGCGCGTCGAGCAGCGGGCGCTCCTCCGTCTCCAGCGGCGCAACCCCGCCCAGGATCGCCCGCAGCGCCTCCGCGGCGGAGAGCCAGTCCGCGGGCCGTTCAGCGCTCATGGCCGATCACGCTGCGTTCGATCAACCGCGCCACCGCATCCACGTGCGTCCCGGCGTGGTCCAGCGGGATGACGGCGGAATCGGCCGCGGCGGCGCGCATCTCCAGGTCCAGGTCATCCGTGACGAAGGCGAGCACGTCGGGACTGCCCGGCTCGTGGACGGGGTGCGCGTGCACGCCGCGGCGAAAGATCTCGACTCTGGGAAGCGGCCCGTGCTTGAAGCCTTCCACCAGCACCACGTCGTAGCCCCGCCCCGCGTAGAAGTCTCGGATGAGCTGCGCGGGGTCGGGCTCGCCGTCGAGGCGCATCGTCAGCGCCACCTTGCCGGAGCCGCACATGATGGTGGCCTCCGCCTCGCCCTCGTTGAAGTGGCGCCAGCTGTCGCGGCCGGGCTCGTCTGACTCGAATGCGTGGTGGCCGTGCTTGATGGTGGCCACGCGGTAGCCGTCGCGCTTCAGCCGGGCCGCGAGCGCGACCACGAGTGTCGTCTTGCCGCTGTTCTTCTTCCCGACGATAGCGACGGCGGGCGGGATCTCAGGCGGGGACATCGACCGCGATTCGTTGGGCAAGCGCGTGGTCCGCGTGGGGTGAGGAAGAGGACCTTTCGACCGAACACGGGAAAGTGAATGCGGAGGGCGGCGCGCCAGCTCTCAACCGTCCCACTCTGCATCTTCGCTGTCGATCAGCGTCAAAAAGGACTCCCAGCTGGGCGCGACCTGCTCAACGCTGCCATCCGGGCCGATGAGCTGGAATGAGATGACGGGACAGGGCATGGAACCGCGCATGTCGAAGGCGAGCGCCGACCCTCCCCCGTCGCCGCCGAAGACGAACACGCCGTTCATCGGGTACGTGCCACTGTTCCAATAATCGAGGGCATCTTCAGCGGAGTCCAAGCAGAGATTGAATGGCGAAACGGTGAGTCCAACCTCGCCACCGTTGCCCAGCCGAAGCAGATCGAGATACCCTGCCGGCAACCCGCTCACCGCCGACTGGAGCTCGCGCAGGACTCCTTCAGCAGCGCCCTCTGGCGACAACCAGGGATATGCGGGTCGGTCCATTTCTTCCGCCGGCGTTCAGGTGGAGAGAGCGTCGCCGTGGTTAGCTTAGAACAATCGTCGCGGCTTACGCAACCGGAACCGCGCGCCTTCGACGGCGGAGGATCTCAGGCGGAAGCATCGGCCGCGATTCGCTGGGCAAGCGCGTGGTCCGCGGGGGTGTTGACGTTGAGGAAGAGGATCGCCGGATCACCAAACCGCTCCACCTCCGCCAGCGGCACGCGCTCGGCGGGGAAGCGCTCCAGGAGCGGGTGCAGCGCCCACGACCCCTCCGCGATCATCCGTTCGGCCTCCGCGAGGCACTCCACGGGATACCATGCGCAGAGCGGCTCCACGCCACGCCGCCCGCGGCTCTCCGGCACGACGATCGCGGGCCGCGCCCCCTCCGCGATCCGCCGCAGCAGCGCAGCGGACAGAAACGGCATGTCGCACGCCACGCACAGCGCGCCCGCGAACCGCCGCACCGCCGCCCACCGCACCGCCGCCACGATCCCCGCCAGCGGCCCGACGCCGGCCACATCATCCGCCCGCTGTTCCAGCCCCAGATCCGCGAACAGGGAAGCATCGTTCGCGATCACCACCACCTCCGCCCCCGCCTCCGCGAGCGCATCGCGCACCCGCTCCACGATCCGTCGTCCGCCCACCTCCGCGAGCGCCTTGGGAGCCCCGAACCTGCGGCTCGCCCCCCCGGCCAGGATCGCGCCGAGGAACGATTCCCCATTCCCCATTCCCCATTCCCCGCCGTTCACATCCGCCACGCATCCTCCACGAGCTCCACCTCCGGCTCGCCGCCGCGCACCAGCACGGCCACTGCGTCGAACCGGTACACGTCGCCGTCCGCGCCGTGGCGCTCGATCCAGGCGGCGGCGACCTGGGCGATCTCGCGGCGCTTCTTTGCGGTGATGGCCTCAA
>DASVVI010000048.1:0-11194 GCA_036386635.1 Longimicrobium sp. | reverse complement strand
CGCAGGCGACCGCCGCGCGCGGCCCAGTGCAGAGCGCACCGACTCCCGCCGAGGCCGCGGCCGCGTACGGCGTGGACCTTCCCGCCGACGTCGTCAGGTTGCTGCGCGAGGGGCGCAACTGGCGGGCGTCGCGGCGGCTGCGGGAGCTGGTGAAGGCGGACTCGGACCCCGAGCTCGTGCTGGTGGCGGCTCGCGCCAACGCCGCCTGGGGCGCATGGGGCGCGGTGCGCTCGCTGCTGGACGGCAAGCCGTGGCTGGACAGCGCGGGCGGCGGCGACGGCTGGTACCTGCTTGCGCGCGCGCGGGAGGACCAGAGCCGCTGGGCGGATGCGGCGGATGCGTACGAGCGCTACCTGCGCGCCCGCCCCGCGCGCGGCGCCCCGCTGGCCGAGCACACCGTCGCGGAGCTGCGGCACGGGCTGGTGCTGCTGCGCGCCGGGCGGGCGGAGGAAGGGGTGGCGGCGCTGGGGCGGATGGGGCCCGGCTCCTCGGCGGCGGCGGGGTGGGCCGCGCTCCTGGCCGCGGAAGCGCTCGCCCCCGCGGGGGACACGGCGCGCGTCCGGCGCTTCGTCTCGTCGGCGGCGCAGGTGCCGTCTGGGCGTGCGGCGGGCGCGCTGGTCGACGCGTACATCCGCGCGCGTGATCCGCGGGCGGGACGCGAACGGGTGCTCACGCTGGGAGCGCAGGCGGGCTCGGAGCCGGACCGGGCCGCGATCCGCGCCGCCGCCGGCCGCGCCGCCGCGGCCGCGGGCGACACGAATGCCGCTCGCGAGGACTTCCGCGCGGCGCTCGCGGCGGCACCCACCAGCGCGGGCGCGGGCGAGGCCGGCGAGGGGCTGGAGCGACTTGGCGGCCTCACTCCTGCGGACCGGATGGCGCTGGCGGAGACCTGGCTGGGGCGCGGCGCGCCGGACCGGGCGGCGGGCCAGTTCCGCGCGTGGCTCGCGGCCGGCGCGGGCACCCCCGCCGAGCGCGACGCCGTTCAGCTCCGCATGGGCCGCGCTCTCTTTGCCGCCGGCCGCCACGCTGATGCCGCGTCCGCCCTGGCCCCGATCACACACGCCGCCGCGCCGACGGGGCCGCTGGCGCTGTACTTCCTCGGGCGTGCCCGCCTTCGCGGAGCGCCGGGGAGCGCGCGCGCCGCGTTCTCGGAGCTGGCCACACGCTTCCCGGACGCGCCCGAGGCAGCAGACGGCCTCTACCTGATGGCGGATTTGGACGACGACGCCGGCCGCGATGTCGAGGCGCTCGCGGCCTACCGGCAGGTGATGGACCAGCATCCGTCCAGCCCGCGCGCGGCGCTGGCGTCCATGCGCGTGGGCGGCGCGGCGCTCCTGCGCGGCGATGCGGCCGGGGCGGCACGCCTTTGGGACGGCCTGCGCACGCGTACCCGCGAGACGGAAGGGTGGGCGCAGGCGACGTACTGGGCCGGGCGCGCGCACCAGGCCGCCGGGAACGCCGCCGCGGCCCGCGAGCGCTGGGCCGAGCTCCGCACCCGCGCGCCGGTTTCGTACTACACAGTGCTTGCCGCGCGCCGGCTGAACACGCAGTACTGGCCCGCCGCGCTCGAACCCGCCCCTCCGGTGGACCGCGACCTCGCCTCCCGCATGGCCGACGCGCTCGCAGCGGCCGACGTGCTCCGCGAGGCGGGCATGCACGCCGATGCGGAGGCGGAGGTGGATCGCGTGGTGCGCAGCGCCCCCGAGGACACCCCCACGCGCTACACGCTGGGCGAGGCGCTGGCGGCGCGCGGGTGGACGGTGCACGGGGTGCGCATCGCGCGGGCGCTGGAGGCGAAGGGCGAGAAGCCGAACGCGCGCCTCCTGCGCATCCTCTATCCTCTGCAGTACCGCCCGATCATCGAGGCGGAGTCGCGCGAGCGCGGGCTGGACCCGTTCCTGGTGGCGGCGCTCACGCGGCAGGAATCGGTCTTCAGGGCGCGGGCGCGCTCGCCGGTTGGCGCGCTGGGACTGATGCAGGTGATGCCCGGCACCGGGCGCGGCCTCGCCGCCGGCGCGGGGATCAGCGGGTGGGACACGGAGATGCTCTTCAACCCGGAGATCAACGTCCACCTGGGGATTCGCTACCTGGCGTCGCAGATGAGCACCTACGACCGCAACCTCCCGTACGTCTTCTCGGCGTACAACGCGGGGCCGGTGCGCGTGGCGCGGTGGCGGCGCTTTCCCGAGGCGCGCGACCCGGAGCTGTTCACGGAGCGCATCCCCTTCGAGGAGACGCGCGACTACGTAAAGATCCTCACCCGCAACATCGCGCTCTACCGCGGGCTGTACGGGGAGTGACCGGGCGGGTCTGCTCCATGCAGTTCACGGAGTGCGCAAACGAACCCTGGAGCGCCCATGTCTGAGGTGGATGATACGCAGCAACAGCTTCCTGCCGCCGAGCCCGATACGCCCTCGTTCGTTGGCCTGCTCGCCGGTTCGGTGGAGTGGTACGGCGACCTGATCTCACCGATCGACGAAGCCTGGGAAGCGGATGAATAGCGGCTCCGCTCGCGCCGCGGTGCTGCTGGGAGCGACGGGGCTGGTGGGCGGGCATTGCCTGGATCTGCTGCTGGGCGATGCGGAGTACGGGCGGGTGGTCGTGCTGGGGCGGCGGGCGAGCGGGCGGGCGCACGCGCGGCTGGACGAGAAGGTGGGCGAAGTCGGCGGGCTGCTGGACGAGCACGCATCCGCGTTCGGCGGGGCGGACGTATTCTGCTGCGTGGGAACCACCATCCGCACCGCGGGGTCACAGGAAGCATTCCGGCGCGTGGATCACGATCTTCCCGTGCACGCCGCGCGGGTGGCGTCGGGGGCGGGGGCGCGCCACTTTTCTCCTGGTCTCCGCGGCGGGGGCGGATGCGGGGTCGCGCGTCTTCTACAACCGCGTGAAGGGGGAGACGGAGGCGGCGGTCGCGGCGCTCTCGTTCGATGGGGTGGCGCTCCTTCGGCCCTCGCTCCTGCTGGGGACGCGCGCGGAGAGGCGTCCCGCGGAGGCGCTGGCGCAGAAGGTTGCGCCGCTTCTCTCGCCACTGCTGCGGGGCGGACTGCGGAAGTACCGCGCGATCCACGCGGCGACCGTCGCGGCGGCGCTGGTGCGGCTGGCGAAGGAAGGGCTGCGCGGCACCGTCGTCGTCGAGTCGGACCAGATCGAGCGGCTCGGCCGCTGAACCTCACAACCCGGCACACGCTTGCGGCAACACGACGACCTTCCGGACGGCATCGTCCCGCTCCCACGCGAGCCCGAGCCGAACCGCACGCCGCCCGGCGGCTGCGGGCTCACCGGGTGCCTGTACGGAACGATGATCCTGTTCACCCTTTTACTGCTGGTGATGGTGGGGCTGGCGCTCTTCCGCCGCTGGCAGGTCCCGATGCTCCCGTATCCCGGCAGATAGCCGCGGGAGTCCCTTCACCGGAATGAGGCTCATGCTTACTCGTCGTTTGTCCTCCGTTCTCGCGCTCCTCCTGCTGATGGCGGGGTGCGCCCCGTCGCGGCAGCCGGGGAGCGTCGCCCCTGGCAACCAGGGCGCCACCCTGCGCGTGGAGAACCAGGCCTGGTTCGACATGACCATCTACGTGGTGCAGGCCGGGAGCAGCGGCCGCACGCGCCTGGGGATGGTGAGCGCCACCTCCGGCGCCAACCTGCGCATCCCCGCGACCGCGGTGGGGCTCGGCCGCGCCCTCCGCTTCATCGTGGATCCCATCGGCAACCAGCAGACCGCGACCAGCTACGAGATGTACGTGCGCCCCGGCCAGCGGGTGACGATTACGATTCCGCCTGGGGTGGGGCGGCGTTGAACAGAAGTGCGTGAGTGCGTTAGTGCGTGAGTGCGTTAAAACAAAGTGCCAAGTGCCAAGTGCCAAGTGCCAAGTGCCAAGTGCCAAGTGCCAAGTGCTGGAGTCCTGAGCGCCATTAGAGCAGTTCAGGACTTAGCACTTAGCACTTAGGACTCCAGCGCACTAACGCACTCACGCACTAACGCACTATCCGCTCAGACCTTAAAGAAGATCCTCCGCCTGTACAGCACCTCCATCACGCCGATCCAGAAGAGGACGAAGCAGAGGGCGAAGGCGAGTGAGGCGTTGATGGGGGAAAGCCACGAGGCGAAGGCGTGGTCGAAGATCCAGGTTTTGAGGGCGACGGGCTTGGGGCGGGCGGGGAGCTTCACCAGGCCCAGGATGCGCGCCATGATGCCGGAGAGGAAGAACGCGGCGATGGCGTTCACGCCGAAGACCAGGAAGGGGCGCGCCCATCGCTGGTAGCCGCGCACGTCCACCACCCAGTAGCACATCGCGAGGAAGTTCAGCGCCATCCCCGCCGTGAAGACCACGTACGAGCTGGTCCACAGGTTCTTGTTGATGGGGAAGGCGGCGTGCCAGATCATCCCCGCCACCAGCGCCACGTTCCCCGCGAAGAACATCCCCGTCGCCTTCTCGGCCGGCGGGCGGGCGGAGCGCAGCCAGCGCCCGGCGAACACCCCCAGCATCACCGTGGCGATGGCGGGGAGGGTGCTGAAGATTCCCTCCGGGTCCCACGACTTCGCCGACTTCCACAGGTGGTCGGTGCCGATGATGGCGCGGTCCACGTACGCCGCGAAGTTGCCATCCTTGCCCAGATTGCCCGCCCCGTAGCCGGGCACGGGGATCAGCCGCATCGCCGCCCAGTAGCCCAGCAGGAGCGCCGCCGTCGCCCAGGCCTGCGCGCGCGGCTTCAGAAAGAGCACCAGCGCCGACGCCGCCACGAACGCCACCCCGATCCGCTGCAGTACGCCCGGGATGCGCAGGTGCGCCAGGTCCAGGGTGTAGAAGGGGAAGGCCGCCAGCACCAGGCCCAGCGCGAACAGCTTGACCCCGCGCACCGCGGCCTTCCCCATCAGCTTGCCGCGCGGCGTCCCGCGCTCCGCGGCCGGCAGCAGCGAGAACGCCATCGCCACGCCGACGATGAAGAGGAAGAAGGGGAAGATCAGGTCGGTGGGCGTCCACCCGTGCCACTCGGCGTGCTCCAGCGGCGGGTAGATGGCGCTCCACGTTCCCGGGTTGTTCACCAGGAGCATCCCCGCCACCGTGATCCCCCGGAAGACGTCCAGCGACTGGAGCCGCCCCGGCGCGGACGGGCCGGAGACGGGCGCGGGGGCCGGTGCGGGCGCGGCGGCGGGTGCGAGGTGGGGCGCGGGTGCGATCGTCTCGGGCATGGCTCCCTCGGGGTGGAGGCGTGGATCGGGTATAATCGTTCGCGCGGCGGGCAAGGTCAAACCCCGCGAGATCGTCCTCGCGAAAGTCGCGGTCGTCACCGGATGCTGGACGGACGGCGGAGCGAGCCGCAGATTCGGCGGATGGAGATCCAGCCCATGACCTACCCCGCGGATGACGACGCGGCCGAGCGCGGCTCGGCGGCGCGCTGGCTCGCGGGGCTCTTCGCCGCCTGGGTGGCGATCGTGGCGCTGGGGACGGTGCAGGCCGTGCTGGGGATGCAGGGGATGGGCGCCGAGGTGCGCTGGCAGTGGATACTCCCCCCGCGCGTGCTGGACCTGGCCCTCGGCGCGCTGTACCTCCCGCTCCTCCTGCGGCTGGTGCGGCGACCGCCGGGGCGCGGTGGGTGGGCGGCGCACGCGCTGGTCCTCGTGGCCGCGACCGCCGTCTTCGCGCTGGCCAAGACGTTGGGCGGCGCCTACCTGGAGCGCCTCCTCATCCCTGGCGTCTCCTTTCGCGGGAGCCGCGTGGCCAAAGGGATCGGGGAGTTCCTCTCCTTCGCCCTCCTGGCGGGCGGCGTGTACGCGCTGGAGCTGCGCCGCCGCCTGGTGCACGGCGAGCGGCGGGCGCTGCGGCTGCAGGCCCGCCTTTCCGAAGCACGCCTGGAGGCGCTCGCCTCGCAGCTCCGACCGCACTTCCTCTTCAACACGCTCAACGCGATCTCGGTGCTCATGCACCGCGACCCGCGCGCCGCGGACCTGATGCTCACCCGCCTGGCCGACCTGCTTCGCGCGACGCTGCGCACGCCCGGTACGCGCGAGGTGCAGCTCCGCACCGAAATGGATCTGCTGCGCCGTTACCTGGACATCATGCGCGTCCGCTTCGGCCCGCGACTGGGCGTGGAGGAGTCCGTGCCGCCGGAGCTGGAGAATGCGCTGGTTCCCCCCTTCCTCCTGCAGCCGCTGGTGGAGAACGCGCTGGAGCACGGCATAGAGCGGCGCTCCGGCACCGGCCGCGTGCGCATCGCCGCCGAAGCGGTGGATGGACGGCTGCGGCTCACCGTGTGGGACGACGGACCCGGCGTGGGCGCGGCGCGGCATGAGGGCGTGGGCCTCTCCAACACGCGCCGCCGTCTGGAGCAGCTCTACGGGAGCGATGGGCGCCTGGAGCTGGCGAGCGAGGCGGAAGCCGGTACCGTCGCCTCGGTCGAGCTTCCGCTGCGCCGCTCTCCGCGTGCGGAGCCGGTGCCGGCATGAGCGCCTACCGCGTCCTGATCGCCGACGACGAGCCGCTCGCCCGCGAGCGGCTGCGCATGCTGCTGGAGGAGTGGCCGGAGTGGGAGGTGATAGCCGAGTGCGAGCACGGCGTGGAAGCGGTGGACACAATCGCCTCCATCCGGCCGGACCTTGTCTTCCTGGACATCCAGATGCCGGAGCTGGATGGGATCGGTGTCGCCCGTGCGCTGGCGGAGGGGGGCGGGCCGGTGCCGGTGGTGGTCTTCGTGACGGGCTTCGACGAGTACGCGCTCTCCGCCTTCGAGGTGAACGCGCGCGACTACCTTACCAAGCCCGTGGACCGCGAGCGCCTGGGCCGAGCGCTGGGCCGTGCCGCCGACACCCTCGCCCGCCGCGCGGACGCCCCGGCGGGCGCTCAGGCGCTGGAGCCCGAGCTGCTCGACGTGCTGAACGCCCTGCGGCGGGAGCGCGACTATCCCGCGCGCTTCGCGGTGCGCGACCCGCGCGGGGGCACCTACTTCGTGCGGGCGGAGGAGATCGACTGGGTGGAGGCCGAGGAGAACTACGTGCGCCTGCACGCCGGCGGCCGCGCCCACCTGGTGCGCGACACAATGCGCGCCTTCCGCGAGAAGCTGAGCCCGGAGCGCTTCGTGCGCGTCCACCGCTCCGCCATCGTCAACGTGGACCGCATCGCACGCGTGGAGCCGTACGCGAGGGGCGAGTACACGCTCACTCTCGCGGACGGCACCCGCCTGACTTCCAGCCGCGCCCACTCGGAGGAGCTGCGCAGGCTGCTTCGGTAGAGAGAGGAACCCCCAGAACCGGCGGTTGAAACCGCAGCAACGACCGCGGGAAGTCCGCCTTCGCGGACTAGACCAAAGCCTGCGAAGGCAGGCTTCCCGCTTTTGTTGCAGCGGTTTCAACCGCCGGGAACCGCCCCCTCCGGCCGAGCGAAGCGGATCCAGTCCACGCGCAGGTGGAGCCCCGGCGAGCCGCCCTGGAACGGCACGGTGTTGAAGCGGAATGGATCGCGGTGGAGCGCGCTGGCCGAGTTCCAGTCGGTGTAGGCGTTGATCCCCACCTGCACCGTCGCCGGGAGGTCGGGGCGGTGGAAGCGCTCGCGCACCTCCCACGCCTCGCCGTCGTAACGGGTGAGGAGCTCGAAGTCCGCGCCGCGGCGCACGATGCGCAGCTCCACCCACCCGGCGCGCGCGGGGTGAAGGCGCAGGGCGGAGCGGCTGGCGACGGTGGTCTTCGTCTCGAAGACGGGAGTAGAGGGTGCCCCCGCGACGCCCGTGGTCAGGAAGAGCCACGCCTCGCCCCCCGGCGTCCAGGTGGCGGGAGTGACGGCGCGCGGTGCGCGCACCATCAGCCCGGCGAGCGACCAGGGCGTGGTCGGCACCTCCCCGTCCGGCCCGTCGGCGCGTAGGCGGGTGGTGACCTGGAAGTCGCCGGTCACCTCGCGAAAGAGAAAGGGCGCGTGGAAGTCCGCGTACCATCCGCTGGTGCCGGGCTCCAGCCGCAGCTCGCCCGAGGCGGAATCCACGGCCATGCGGCGCGTCATGCTGGGCCACCCCTCCGCCGTGTGGAACTCCTCCCAGCGGGCCAGCGATGCCGGGGTGGGGAACTCGTCGCTCAGGGCGGCCAGCTCGTCGGTGCGCGGCGGCAGGGTGCGCGGCGCCTGGGCGGCGGCCACGTGCGCGGCCAGTACGAGTAGTGCGTGGCGGTGCATGGTCACTCCCGGGTGGCGGTGCGGGTGTCTGCCTCGCGCGCACGCCGCGCGGAGGAGCCGTTGAGGATCTCGATGGTGACGGCCTGGACGGCGCCGTCCGCGCCGGTCTCGAAGCGCAGCCGTTCCTGCTCGCCGCGGAAGACGCCGCCGCCCACCGGCACCAGCGCCGTCTTCCAGCCGAGCGCACTGGTGGAGACGAGGCGCCCCTCCTCCACCGCAAAGGTGCGGGTGCCGTAGCTGCCGGCGTAGCGGGCGAGGAGGGCGGGGTCTACCGTCGCGGGGCTCTGACGGGCACGCACCAGCTCCAGCGCCCAGCGGCGCTCCTCTCGCACCTCGGCGGGCGCGTCGGCGGCGGCCAGCTTCTCCAGCGCCATGCCATGGGCGACGGCGAGCGCGTTCTCCGCGGGCGCGCGCACGTCCGGGGTCACGCCGGTGCGCTCGTACCCGGGGCCGGAAATCACCTGCATCTGCGGTACGAAGAGCGCCAGCCCCGCGCCCACCGACTGCTTGGCGCCGCCGATCCCCGCCCCCGCCGTCGTCTCGCCCACCAGCGTCCCGCGCCGAAGCCGCTGCACGGCGTACGCGAACATCTCGGCGGCGGAGGAGGTGTTGCCGTTGGTGAGCACCCACAGCTCCACGTCCGGCATGCGCCGTCCCGGCACCTCGCGCAGCGTGCGGCGCTCGCCGGTGATCCGCGCGTACCGGCCGTAGGTGGTGAGGAGCGAGACGGGTTCGGGTCCGAAGAAGTAGCTGAGGATCAGCTCCACCAGCTCGGGGCTCCCGCCCACGTTGTCGCGCAGGTCGACGATGACGGCGTCGCTGTTCGCCAGGAACGCCATCGCCGCCACGGCCGTCTCACGCGAGTAGTCGAGGGGCACGAACTGCCGCATCTTCAGGTAGCCCACGTTGCCGTCGAGGCGCTCCACCGCGTCGAAGGCGAAGTTGGTGCGCGCGATGGCCGCGGAGTCGCGCCCGTCGATCCGGTTCCAGCGCACGGCGCCGCCCGACGCGGGGCCGCCCGGCGCGCCTGGCGTCACGGAGTACTCGCGCGTGGGCTCGTAGCTGAGCCGCAGGTGCTTGTCGGCGCGCACCGCCTGCAGGTCCGCCATCATCGCCGCGCCGAAGGCGGCCGGCTCGTCGAACGCCTCGTACGCGCCCGCCGCCGACCGCGTGCGCAGGCGCTCCGCCAGCCGAACCGCCGCGGTGGAGTCCGCGTAACGTGCCTCCAGGATGCGCGCCACGCTGTCCGCGATGGCGTGCCTCGTGGCCGGCGTAAGCCGCTCCGCGTGCGCGGTCTGTGCGGGAGATGGTGCCGCGAATCCCGCGGCGGTGATGAGCGCAAGGGCGGCGGCGCGGGCCAGGGGTCGTATCGTCATGGAGATCTCCGTGGGCTGGTTGCGGTCGAACGGGCGTATGACTAAGCCCGTCCGCCCCGCGCTCCAACCTGGAAGTGACGATCGCGACGCCGCCTGTGACGACTCTGTCCGGCGGAGGGAGGGAAGTGGGGGTATTCAGCGCGTAGGACCGGGCGGTCCGATCCGATACAGGCGGCGAGGTTCGATGGACGGCAGGAGCTCACGGAGCTGGGGCATCAGGAGGCGCAGGACATTGACATCGTTGGTATAGGAGATCAGCACAACGATCGCAATCGGAAGCGTCGCGGTATTCTGCTGGTATTCGATGTTCGAATCCGCGGTCACGAAGACATCGAACACTTCCCCTGCGCGCCGGAGGAGCGCGCCGTTCTGAATGCTGGCCCAACCGACTTCTCTTACCGTCCGGACTTCATGCTCCGGAAGCTCCCTGGCGAGCTGCCGCGGCAGGCATTCGTCTAGCAGCACGCGCACTTTGAATCAGAGCCTCCGTTGCTTCCGCCAGGGCCGCGACTGCCTGCTCACGCGTGACACCGGGAAAGTCGTCAAGGAATTCCTCGAGCGGGTGACCCGCGCTCAGGTAGTCGGTGAGGTTCTTCAGCGGAACCCGTGTGCCGACGAACACGGGCGTGCCGCCAAGAATTTCCGGATCGCTGTGAATGACGCTTATCGGTGACATGATTTCCTCCTATTCAGGTACGGCGCCGATCGGAGTGTACCTCAGATTGGATGCCATGACCAGAGGCCGATTGAATGTCGTTCGAGGGGTGACGCACAGCGAGCGAAGCGCAATTCTAATGAGCCACCGACGCAGCAAGCCGGTGCGCCGGAACGCACGTTGGGCGCGGACGATCGGTTGCGGAGCCCGGCACTTCACTTGCGCGGGGGGTGGCGAGCGAGCTACCTGCTACCGATCGAAGGAGATGCAGATGTCCTGCCCGACGATGAGCTTCAGCGGTGTTACGCGCGAGGTGTACGACTGCCTGGTCCAGCAGGCCAAGAGCATGGGCTTCCCGGCGCCAAAGGGGGCCAGCGGGATCGTGGCGTACCACAACGTAGAGGCCGAGTACCGCTGGGACGAGGAGGCCGGCACGCTCGCCGTCACCATCTCGCGCGCTCCCGCGCACATCGGCTGCGCATCGGTGGAGTCTAGCCTGCGGCAAGCCATCCGGGGGTGCGGTGGCGCCTGAGCCGCCCGCTGTTCCCCGCGTTCCGCAAGCCGGGACGCCATCGTATCCATCCCACGACAAGATCCGAATGAACGCCACGCGGGAAGCCGATTCGCGCTTCGTCCTGCAGGTGATCCAGCCCGCTCTCCTGGGGCTGATGGACGGCTCCGTCTCCACGCTTGCGCCGCTCTTCGCGGCGGCGGCGCTCACGGGGAGCCCGCGCGAGGCCTTCATCGTGGGGATGGCGGCGTCGATCGGCGCGGGGATCAGCATGGGGCTGGCCGAGGCGCTCTCCGATGACGGGGAGACGACCGGGCGCGGCCATCCGTGGATGCGCGGCGCCATCACCGGCGCCGCCACCATCGTCGGCGGGACGCTGCACACGCTCCCGTTTCTGCTGTCGTCGCTCCACCTGGCGCTCACCATGGCGTACGTGGTCGTCGCGGTGGAGCTCGTCGCGATCGCGTACATCCGCTACCGCTTCATGAAGTCGCCG
>DASVVI010000047.1:0-4352 GCA_036386635.1 Longimicrobium sp. | reverse complement strand
CCCAGCGTCTCGCCGGCGCCGAAGAGGAGGCGCGTGAGGCCGCCGCCCATCGGCACCTCCATCACCACCACGGCGCCGCCCGCGATACGTCCCAGCAGGTCTGTGAAGATGCCGGTGGAGATGTGCGAGCCCTGCGGGCCGCCGTCCGCTCCGTTCTCGATCCACTCCACCAGGTCCAGCGCGCCCACGCCGGGGTGGATGCGCCGGTGCTCCACGCGCCCCCAGCCCAGCCGCTCGAAGTACGCGCTCGCCGTCTGCCAGAAGCGCTCAGGGTCCATGGCGTACGGGTCCGCGCCGCCGCCGGCGTGCGACACGTGCTCGCGAAGCCCCGAGTCCACCGCGCCGCCCAGCTCGAAGCCGACCTCGCGCAGCAGCGTGACGGCTTCCAGCGGCTCTCGGTCGCGGACCAGGGCCCGCCGCACGGACGAGAACAGCTCGGCGGGGACGTGCACGAAGCGGGCGGTGGCGTTCATGGCAGGTCGCGTGTGGCGGGTGGACTTCAGCCTTCGGTCTGTAAGTCCTCGGCGGGCTCCTCCGCCGGGACGGCCTTCGCCTTCTTTGCGCGCTTCGGCTTCACCGGCTCCAGCAGACCGGCGGCCGCGGCAGCTTCCGCTGCTTCGGCATCGGCGGCGTCCGCCTCGGCCTTTGCGGCGGCCGCGGCGGCGAGCTCCTCGGGAAGCGCGAGGAGACGCGCCTCATCGATCTGCGGGATGTTCAGCTCCTGCGCTTTCGCGGCTTTGGAGCCGGCATCGGCGCCCACCACCACGAAGCTCGTCTTCTTCGTGACGCTCCCGGTAACGCGCCCGCCGCGGCTCTCGATGAACTCCGTGGCCTCATCGCGCGTCAGCGTGGGAAGCGTTCCCGTGATGACGAAGGTGTAGCCGGTGAACTCGCCGGTCGGCGCCTCGCCGCGCTCCTCGGTCAGCACCACGCCGGCACCCCTCAGCTTCCGCACGACCTCGAGATTCGACTCGTGCTGCGCCCAGCCGTGCAGCGCCTCCGCGGTCGTGCGGCCGATGCCGTGCACCGCCACCATCTCGTCCACCGACGCGCCCAGGATGCGGTCGATGTCGCCGAAGTGGCGCGCCAGCAGCTCGGCCGCGTGCTGCCCCACGTGGCGGACGCCCAGGCCAAAGAGGACGCGCGCCAGACCGCGCGTCTTCGATTCCTCGATCCCATCCAGCAGGTTCTGCGCGGACTTCTCCTTGAAGCCTTCCAGCGCCAGCAGCTTTTCGGGCGTAAGCGTGTACACGTCCGCCACGTCGCGGATCAGGCCCTGCTCCAGGAAGAGGCGGATGCGCTCCTCGCCCAGCCCGCGGATGTCCATCGCGGAGCGCGTGACGAAGTGCACGAGGCCCCAGTAGATCCGCGCCGGGCAGGCGGAGTTGGGGCAGTACACCATCGCCTCGTCCTCCGGCCGCTCCACCGGGGTGCCACACGCGGGGCAGTGGTCGGGGAGCTTGTACGGCTCGCCGCGCGCCTGCCCCTCCGTCACGACGGCGGCCACGACCTGGGGGATCACCTCGCCGGCACGCTTCACGATCACGCGGTCGCCCGCGCGGAGGTCCTTGCGCTGGATGTCCTCCTCATTATGGAGCGTGGCGAGCTTCACCACGACGCCGCCGATCTCCACCGGCTCGAGCATGGCGTACGGGTTGAGCGCGCCCGTGCGGCCGACGTTGATCTCGATCGAGTTGAGCGTCGTCTCCGCCAGGTCGGGCGCGTACTTGTACGCCGTGGCCCAGCGCGGCTCGCGTCCGCCCACCACGCCCAGCTCCTCGTGCAGGCGGAACGGCTCCACCTTCACCACCACGCCGTCCACCTCGTAGTCCAGCGTCCCGCGCGTGGACTCGAACTGGGTCACGTACTCCAGCACGCCGTCCAGATCGTCGCGGTGCTCGGTGAGCGGGTTCACCGGGAGACCCCACCCGCGCAGCGCGTCCAGCAGCTCGGTCTGCGTGTCTACGGGAAGGCGCTCGGCGGAGCGCGGGTCGAGCTGGACGGCGTAGGCGAAGAAGCGGAGCGGGCGCGTGGCGGTGACGCCGGGGTCGAGCTGGCGGACGGCGCCGGCGGCGGCGTTGCGCGGGTTGGCGAAGGTGCTCTGCCCCTCGGCCGCGCGGCGAACGTTCATGGCCGCGAAGCCGGAGAGCGGCATGTACACCTCGCCGCGCACCTCCATCCGGGGCGGAATCGCGACGCCGCCGTGCCGCAGCCGCAGCGGGATCTCGCGGATCGTGCGCAGGTTGCGGGTCACGTCCTCGCCGATGGTGCCGTTGCCGCGCGTGGCGCCCCGCACCAGCACTCCGTCCTCGTACGTCAGCGCGATCGCCAGCCCGTCGATCTTGGGCTCCACGTCGTAGCCCGCCGTGGTGACCTCGGCGGCCATGCGGGCGTTGCGCTGCTCCCAGGCGCGCAGCTCCTCGGGGGAGAAGGCGTTGTCCAGCGAGAGCATGGGGGCCAGGTGCGCCGTCTTCTCCAGGCGGCTGGCCGGCTCCGCGCCCACGCGCTGGGTGGGCGAGTCCGGCGTGCGGAGGGCGGGGTGCTCCTCCTCCAGACGCTTCAGCTCGTGGAAGAGCCGGTCCCACGCCTGGTCGCTCAGCGTGGGAGCGTCCAGGGCGTAGTACTCGTGGTTGGCTTGCTCGATCTGTTCGCGGAGCTCGGCGGCGCGCGCGGCGGCCTCCGGCGGAACGGGCGAGGTCATTCCGAGGCGGCGGGAATCTCCGACGAGCGGATCACGCGGTTGCGGCCGCTGGTCTTGGCGAGGTAGAGCGCCTCGTCCGCCTGCTTCAGCAGCCCCTCCGGCGAGTCCACCCCATCACGCGGCGCCGAGGCGACGCCGCAGGAAACGGTCATCTTGATCTCGTTGGACTCGTCGCGGAAGAGGTGCGCCTCCACCTCGGTGCGCACCCGCTCCGCGAAGGTGGCGGCCGCTTCCTCGTCCGTGTTGGGGAGGATGGCGATGAACTCCTCGCCGCCGTACCGCCCCACCATGTCGATCTCGCGCGCGGCCTCGCGGATGATGCGCGCGGTCTCGTACAGCACCACGTCGCCCGTGGGATGGCCGTAGGTGTCGTTGATGCTCTTGAAGCGGTCCAGGTCCAGCATGGCGACCCCAACCGGCTCGCCGCCCCGCAGCGAGCGCTCCCACTCGTCGCGCAGCAGCTCGTGCACGTGGCGGTGGTTGAAGAGCCCCGTGAGCCCGTCCGTGATCGACAGCTTGCGGAGGCGCTTGTTGGCGTCCTCCAGCTCGCGGTTCTTTTGATCCAGCTCGTCCTGCAGCCGCTTGATGCGGAGCATGGCGCGCACCCGCGCCTCCAGCTCCTTGAAGTTGTACGGCTTGCTGATGTAGTCGTCCGCCCCCGCCTCCAGCCCCTCCACGATGTCTTCCGCCGTGTCCTTGGCGGTCACCAGGATGATGGGGATGAAGGGCAGGGAAGTGTCGTTCTTGATGCGGCGCGACACCTCGAAGCCGTCGATGACGGGCATCATCACGTCGCACAGGATGAGGTGCGGCGCCTCGCCGTGCACCCGGTCCAGCGCTTCCTGCCCGTTGGTGGCGGTTACGACGATGTACCCGCGCGACGAAAGGCGCGCATCCAGGATGTCGACGTTGTCCGGGACGTCGTCGACCACCAGGATGCGCGTGCGCTCCGGATCACCCGCCCCGATCGGCGGCTCGCTCAAGCGTTGGCCTCGCGCCCGGCGCCGATGAAGCGCTCCACCTCGGCCACCACGCGCCGCGGCTCGCACGGCTTGGCCAGGTACCCGTCGCACCCCACTTCCTGCGCCTTGGCGCGGTCGGTGGCGAGCGCGTGCGCGGTGAGCGCGATGATGGGGATGGTGGAGGTGGCCGGATCGCCCTTGAGGATCTTGGTGGCCTCCCACCCGTCGATGAGCGGGATGGAGATGTCCATCAGGATCAGGTCCGGAAGGTCCTCTCGGGCCATCCGCACACCGTCTTCGCCATTGCGTGCCTCGATCACCCGGTAGCCGAAGTGTTCGAGGATGGTACGGTAGACCGTCCGGTTGTCCTCGTTGTCTTCTACGAGGAGCACCGTCTTGCTGGAGTCGGCCATGCCGAGAGCCTCCTGGTGTGATTCGCCGCCCCGCGCGGCGCGCCAACGCGGGGAGCGGATAATGTATACGCCGCCGCGCGCGTGCCGCAACCCGACACAAGTGCCCGTGGGCCCCCTCCCCCGCTCGTTCCTCGCGGCCCCTCCCCCAAAACAACCTGGGGGAGGGGCGGCCCGCCCTAACGCCCGCCCCCTCACACCAACACCCGTAGGGGCAGACCTGCGTGTCTGCCCACCCTTGCCGTCACCCCGACGCCCGCCCACGCACACCAATCCCGT
>DASVVI010000046.1:0-7058 GCA_036386635.1 Longimicrobium sp. | reverse complement strand
TCTCCCCCTCCCCCCTTGCGGGGGAGGGGGCCGGGGGGAGGGGGGGCCGCCAGGCGAGATGATGCCGAGGCCCACACCGTCGTGCTCCCCCTCTCCCCTTGTGGGAGAGGGGGACGGGGGGTGAGGGGTAGCCCCTCGCTCCGAACTCCGTCCCCAACCGTGCAGTTCTCCCCTCCCCCCTTGCGGGGGATTGGAGGGGCAAGTCGTGGGGTAGGGGGTCCCGGGCCGCCGCCTTCAGCCCCGCCCCCTGCCCTTCCCCTTCTCCGGCTTGTCTTTCTTGTGCTCCCGCCAGTGGCCGTCGTCCCGACCCCGGGAGTCATCCCTGCCTCGCGATTCGTCCCGTCCCGACGACTCGTCGTTCCTGTCGTCGCCCCCGCGTGATGTCGCTGCCGCACCGGCCGACCCCGCCGACGCGCCGAGTTGCTCCGCATCGACGCCGTCCTCGCCTCCGGCGGCCATCTCGCCGGCTTCGCGCAGAGCAAGGGCGCGCGGCGCGACGAGGCGGCCGGCGACCACGTAGCCGCCCTCGACCGCACCCTCCACGCGCACGGAGTCCCCCCGTGCCAGCCCGGCGACGGGAACCGGGTCGCCGTCCGGCGTCACGGCCTCGGTGAGCGGCCCCACCACCACGCGCAGGTCCCCGAGCGACGTGTCGGCGGGGCGCACGATCAGCGCGTCACCCTCGTCCGAGGCGGCCAGGACGACGCCGTCCTCCTCCACCCGCGACGGGAGCGGGCGCGCGGCGTAGCGCAGGCCGTTCACCATCACCGTGGCCGCGCCGTCCAGCGCCACGGACGCCGGGTGCGCGAGCCCGCTCTCCCCGTCCACGCGAATGCCCCGCAGCTCCAGCGAGGCGCCCTCCGGCAGCTCGCCCACCTCCATCCGCGCCACGCCCTCGTCCCCGCGCGCGAAGCGCAGCGTCGCCGGGCCGGGGCCCACGCCGGACAGCGTGAACGCGCCGTCCACCACCGCCACGCTTTCCGAGCTACTCATCACCCGGGCGTAGGCGGTGTCCCCTTCCGTGGAGAACTCGCCGGAACGGAAGGCGCCCCGCACGGTGGCTCCGCCGCCACCGTCTGACGCGACACCGCCGCAGGCGGCGAGCAGGAGTAGGACAAGGCTCAGATGGTTCATAGCCATCGTGTGGGGCAAGGATCGTGCGCTGCACTCTCTATCGGCAAAGAGTGGCACTTTTCGAGTCTTGTAGAATTAACTTGCATCCCCCTCCATTGGACATATACTATCTTGTGGAATGCGGTTCTCGCTGATTCCCCATCTCGGGAGGCACAAGATGACTGACAATCCGGAAAGCCGTTCGGCTGAAACGGTTGTTCTCCTCGTGTCTGGTGGGCCGGACTCTGCTACCTTGGCTTACCTTGCTGAGAAGGAGCGCAAAGCGAGTGGCGGGTATATCAATGCGATTTATCTCAAGACTGGACACGCTAGTGACGAAAGCGAGATCAAAGCTGCGAAAGACCTAATCAGGGGAATTGGTGGCAAACTGGAGATCATCGATATTTCGGACGCTGTCCAGGCTCTGGGCGGCCGCTCAGTGTTAATGCACGCCGGTGCCACGGTAATGGTCTTCGGCAGTGTATTCGTTTTGTCGCTTGCGCTGGCGTACGCACATCACCACCGGGCGAACAAAGTGATGATTGGGCTCCACGCGGAGGACGCCGAATCGAATCCGGAGTACTCCCGGGAGTACATCGACCTCATCCAACGACTCGCAACCTACACTCGCAACGATGGTCCGCAAATCCTGACGCCGTTTATAGAAATGAGAAAAGCGGAGGTCTTCCGTCTCGGTGCCAAACTCGGAGTGAACTACTCGGCAACATGGAGTTGCACCCGTGCCGCACAAATTCATTGCGGTGATTGCACGGCCTGCCGTGCACGCAGGCGCGCTTTCCTGAGCGCCGGGCTGTCGGACTCCACGATCTACGCTGTCGAACTGGCTCCAGCGGTGCTTCAGGCGGAAGCTATCTACTCCTGATTGGGATTTTGCTGATGCAGCGACAACCCGTGTGCCGCCCAAGCGGCATGCGGGTTTCCTGCGCCAAATCAGCCAACGTGACCGGAAAAGCTCACCGGGGCACGATAATAAGTTGAAAACCGCTCTCGAAGCAGCATGTCAGTTGAGTGGACGAGTGGGAGCACTTCGCGTTCGATTTCTTCGGACCAATGTGTCGCATCGAAGCTACTGATCGCACGGAACCGGACTCTGCGCGCATCTAGATACCCTACAGTTTGACGTGCTTGCTCCAAATTGGTCGCATGTGAACGAGTGAATTCTCGACGATCGAGGTTACGAATTTCATAACTGGCGAGTTCCTTATCAAGCGAGTCTATCGCCTCTTGCGGGGCGGCGCATACCGAATCATAGCTAGTAACAATCGTACGTTCCGAGGGAAGAAGCATCGCATTGAGGTAGAAGGCCTGCCAAAGCCTGGCGCGATCCGCCCAGCACTTGCCTGCCCATTCGTACCCCGCTGTATACGATCTCTGAAGGCTCTGTAGTACGCCTGCATAGTGTCGTAGCACCAAGACAAAGACCGCATTCTCAAGGTGTTCGGCGAGACGTGTGGCGATCAGCAGGTTCCACGGAGTGGAATCCAAAAAGAACCTTTGTCTGCTCGACTTAGCTCGAGAGCGTGCGAAGGCTGCTGCATGCTCCTGAACTGCTGCAAGATATTCATTCTTGCAGGTTGAGGGCAGGCGCACGAGTTGGGAGGGTGCAATGTGGTACGCAAGGAAAAAACCGCCGTACTCACCGAGGTTAGCCACTGGGGCCGCAGATCCGATGTAGTTCCCAATCAAAGTGGTTCCCGATCGAGGGGATCCGACAACTAAGATGGGACGAATGTCTTTGTTCATGCTGAGTCCCTTGCAGCATGGTTTCACAGGTTGTTTTCAGGCCCGCGTTTGTATCCCCAGGAGACACACCAAAAACCGCCCGCTAACCCGTAGAGCGACCTCAACGGAGGGTCGTTCGAAGACTATCGTTCCGGCGTTTGCACAGTTTAATCCTTCTACGATTCCGGCGGCAGCGCCTCCAGCCGCTCCAGCATCTCCACCATGCGCGCCCGCACCCGCTCCATCAGCTGCTCCGACGTCTCGCGCGGGGACGCGGAAGGCGACACCGGCTCGCCGAAGTGCACGTGGATGGTGCTGGGGCGCACGCGCCAGTCGTCCGGGCGGAGGATGTCGTAGCTCCCCACCACCACGGTGGGGACGATGGGCACCCCCGCCTCCATCGCCAGCGAGAACGCCCCCTTCTTGAAGGGCTGGAGCCGCCCGGTGCGCGAGCGCGTCCCCTCGGGGAAGATCACCACCGCGCTCCTGCGGGCGCGGATCTCCTCCCCGGCGCGGCGCAGGCTCTCGATCGCCTTCTTGCGGTCCGAGCGGTCGATGGAGATGTGCCCCGCCGTCTTCCACGCGCGCCCGAAGAGCGGGATGCTCTCCAGCTCCTTCTTGGCGACGAAGTGGAAGGGCACCGGGATCACCCCGGCGATGGCGAAGATGTCGTACCACGAGACGTGGTTGGAGACCACCACCTGGGGGCTGTCCCGCAGCACGTTCTCCAGCCCGTGCGCCACCACGGGCGTGCCGCTGGCGCGCAGGATGGAGCGGGCCCAGCCGCGGGTGAGCTCGATGTAGAACTCCACCCGGTCGCGGAACAGCGAGTCCACGATGGCGATGCCGCCGTACCACACCGTGGCGGCGGCCATGGCGCAGAACACCCACAGCGTGCGGATCACGCCTCGTCCTCCTCCGCCCGGAAGTGCTGGTACGCGTCGATCCCCAGCGGCGTGCGGCTCCCCTGCGCGTCCACCCACCACACCCCGTCCCCGCCCCCCACCCGCCCGATGCAGCTCAGCCTCACCCCCAGCTCCCGCTCGAAGTCGATGACGTGCCCGATCACCGTGCCCACCGGCGCGGTGAAGCACAGCTCGTAGTCCTCGCCGCCGCCCACCGCCATGCGCAGCGCCTCGTCCGGGTCCGGCGCCACCCCGTGCACCGCGGGGTGCACCGGGATCATCTCCGGCGAGAGCAGGATGGCGGCCCCGCTGGCCGCGGACAGGTGCGCCGCGTCGCCGGCCAGCCCGTCGGACAGGTCCACCAGCGCGTGCATCAGCCCGCGCTCAGCCAGCCAGCGCGCCTCCCGGATGCGCGGCACGGGCCGCGCGAAGCGCTCGCGCGCCGCCGGCGACGGCTCCCCGCCCCGCAGCAGCGTCGCCACGGCGGCGGCGGCGGCGCCCAGCTCGCCCGTGACCCACACCTCGTCGCCGTGCTGCGCGCCGGAGCGCAGCACCGGCTTCGCCGCCTCGCCCACCACCACCACGTCCACCGCCAGCGGCCCGGGCGAGCGGGTCACGTCGCCGCCCAGCACCGTGGCGCCCACCGCCTCCGCCGCCTCGCGCACGCCGCGCATCAGTTCCACCGCGGCGTCGCCGGCGTCGGCCTCTGGGAGCGCCAGCGAGGCCAGCACGCCGATGGGGCGGGCCGCCACCGCCGCCAGGTCGCTGAGCGCCGCGGCCGCCGCCCGGTAGCCGATCTCGTGCATGCCGAGCCAGTCGCGGCGGAAGTGGACGCCCTCCATGCTCATGTCCGACGACAGCGCGATGCCCTGCCCGGACACCACGGCGCAGTCGTCGCCCACGCCCACGGCGACGTCGGCGCGGCGCGGCTCCGCGCGCGGCACGAAGCGCCGGATCAGGTCGAACTCGGCCCCGGGCGCCAGGGGGAGGCTGCGGATGTCGGTCACGGGGGCGGCGGTGCGGGGTGCGAGGGATCGGGCGCGGTGGGCCCTCGATAATACGCGCCGGCCGGCGGGGATGCGAGGGGAACGGCGGGCGCGCGACGAAATGCTTGACGCCGGACCGGCGCCGGAGTAGTGTACTGGTGTCGCTGGTACACTAGTACAGATGAGACACCATGCTGATCCGGCTCGACCCCGCCGACGCGCGGCCCATCTACCAGCAGATCGTGGACGAGGTCCGGCGGGCCGTGGTCCTGGGGACGCTGGCGCCCGAGGACCCGCTCCCGTCGGTGCGCGCCCTGGCGGCCGAGCTGCGAGTCAACCCGAACACGGTCCAGCAGGCGTACCGCGAGCTGGAGCGGGCCGGCGTGGCCTACTCGCGCCGCGGGCAGGGCACCTTCGTCGCCCGCACCGACGCCCCCGCCGAGCGCGAGTCGCTGGCCCGCGACGTGGCCGAGCGCGCCCTGCGGGACGCGCAGCGCTACGGCATCGAGCCCGACGAGCTGGTCGCCGCCATCCTCCGGGCCGCCGAGCTGGAGGCGGCGGCCCTTTCCCCCGACCGGAGCATTCCATGAGCGCCCCCTCCCTTCCCACCCGCCTGGCCGGGGCCGAGCTGGCGATCGAGACCCGGTCGCTGGTGAAGCGCTTCGGCGCCGCGAAGGGGCTGGCGGAGCTGATGCTGGAATGGAAGCTGGAGACGGGGATGGACCCGGCCGACCGCGAGGAGGAGGCCAGGCAGCGGTCGTTCGAGAAGGAGCTCGGCGTCGCCACCGCGCTGGCGGGGCTCGACCTGGAGGTGCCCGCCGGGGCGGTGTACGTGCTCGCCGGCCCCAACGGCGCCGGCAAGAGCACCGCCCTCAAGGTGCTGCTGGACCTGGAGCGCGCCGACCACGGCACGGCGCGGATCCTGGGGATCGACACCGCCTCCGACCCGGCGCTGGCCCGCGCGCAGATCGGCTACGTGCCGGAAACCTCGGAGACCGGGTACGAGTGGCTCACGGCCGGGCGGTTCCTCCGCCGCCACGCGGCGTACTTCGACACGTGGGACGCGGACTACGCCGGGCTCCTCTGCCGGCGCCTCCGGGTGCCGCTGGACGGGGCGATGCGGAGCCTGTCCAAGGGCGCCCTGCGCTCCGTCCTCCTGGTGAGCGCGCTGGCGCACCGCCCGCCGGTGCTCCTGCTGGACGAGCCCACCGACGGGCTGGACCCGCTGGCGCGCGAGGAGCTCATGGCGCTGCTCGCGGACCACCTGGCGGACTCGCCCACCACGCTGCTCTGGTGCACGCACCACGTGCACGAGGTGGAGCGCATGGCGGACCACGTGGGCGTGCTCCGCGACGGACGGATGGTTCTGCAGGCTCCGCGCGACGAGGTGCGCCTGCGGCTGCGCCGCTACCGGGCGGCGGTGCCGGAGGGGTGGGCGGGCGCGCCGGGGCTCGGCGGCCGGGTGCTGCTGCGCGAGGGGGAGGGGCGCGAGGCGGCGCTCACCGTGTGGGGGGAGGAGCGCGAGACCGTGGAGCGGCTGGCGGCGGCTGGCGCCACGGTCCACGACGCGTCCCCGCTCTCCCTGGAGGACGCCACGCTGGCGCTGCTGCGCGCCGGGAGGGCCGCGTGAGCGCCCCCGCACTGCGCCGCCCCGCCCGGGTGCGGCCCGTCGCCCGCGAGCTCCTGGAGCGGCAGTGCAGGCTGCACCTCGTGCTGGCGGCGCTCCTGGCGGCGCCGGTCGTCGTGTCGCGCGTTGACGGGGCCGCGATCCCGTACGAGCTCGCGGCCGCCGCGCTGGCGACGGGCCTGCTCTTCCTGCCCGCCGTGCAGAAGCTCGGGGCGTGGCAGCAGCCCGCCTGGGATGCCGCCATGCCCATGGACCGGGCACCGTTCGCCCTGGTCCGCCTGGCGTCCGGCACCGCGTGGGCCGCCTCGGTGCTCGCGGCCGCGGTCGGCGTCCACGCCGTGCTTTTCGGGATCGCCGGGGCGCCGCCCGCCGGAGGGGGGCCGGCGGAATACCGCGGCTGGTACGCGCCGGCGCTCCTCGCCACGGGGCTCACCTGCTACCTGCTCGGGTCGGCCGTGGTCCTGCGCGCGGGCGACGAGCTCCGCGCCATGTCCTGCCTTTGCGCGCTGTTCCTGGTGTACTGCGTCGCCCGCCCCCCGGTGCTGCTCCCCCTGGACCCGGCGGTGGTCGAGGGGATGGGCGCCGCGGAGGCGCTCGCCCGGGCCGCGCTCCCGCTGGCGCTCGCGTGCGCGGCCGCGTACGCAGCCGCCCGCTCCCCCGCGCGCGCCGCCGCAGGGGCGGGTC
>DASVVI010000045.1:0-2534 GCA_036386635.1 Longimicrobium sp. | reverse complement strand
CCCGCACATCAGCAGCATCCTGGTGGGCACGGTGTGCGCGCTGCTGGCTGGCTCGTTCGACGTGTCGGAGCTGGGCCACCTGGTGTCCATCGGCACGCTGCTCGCCTTCGCCATCGTGTGCGCCGGCGTGTGGTACCTGCGCGTGAAGGAGCCGAACCGCCCGCGTCCGTTCCGCACGCCGTTCGTGCCGCTCTTCCCCATCCTGGGCATCGCGTCGTGCCTGTACCTGATGACGGGGCTGCCGCGCGCGGCGTGGGTGCGGCTCTTCATCTGGCTGGCGATCGGGCTGGCGATCTACTTCCTGTACGGCCGCACCCACAGCGTGGTGCAGCGTACGGGCGACGAGGCGCACGGCGGGCTGCAGGAGCCCCCGCGTCCCACGTTCACGGACGACAAGGACGGCTTCTGAGCCTTTCGTGAAGCGTTGAAGGCGGGCCGGGCGCGGAGTTTCCGTGCCCGGCCCGCTTGCGCTAACGGCTTCTTTCAGCCATCCTATCGCGCGCGCCACGGCGCCCGCGCTGTGCGCCCCCTCCCCCCGCCCCACGGCGGCGGGACGGGTGTGCAAGCGGGCGCGTCCTTTTTTTCAGTAGCCCCAACACCGTTCACATGCATCCGATCGCATACGCTGTCCCCGCCCTTGGGGTGCTGGCCCTGGTCTACACCTTTGTGATGTCCGGTTGGGTGTCGAAGCAGGACGCCGGCAACGAGCGCATGAGCACCATCGCCGGCTACATCGCCGACGGCGCCCGCGCCTTCCTGAACGCGGAGTACCGCGTGCTGGCCATGTTCGCCGTGGTCGCCTCGCTCTTCCTTGGCTACCTGAGCTACGCCGACGAGCGGTCGCACCCGCTGATCATCCTAGCGTTCCTGATCGGCGCCCTCTTCTCGGCCGTGGCCGGGCGAATCGGGATGATCATCGCTACCAAGGCCAACGTGCGCACGGCGCAGGCGGCGCGCACCAGCCTGTCCAAGGCGCTCGACGTGTCGTTCGCGGGCGGCTCGGTGATGGGGATGGGCGTCGCCGGGCTTGCGGTGCTGGGCCTGGGCGGCCTCTTCATCGCCTTCTACGGCTTCTTCGTGCACGGCGAGTCGCCCAACGGCTTCCAGATGGAGCGCGCGCTGGAGGTGCTGACCGGCTTCTCGCTGGGCGCCGAGAGCATCGCGCTCTTTGCGCGCGTGGGCGGCGGCATCTACACCAAGGCGGCCGACGTGGGCGCCGACCTGGTGGGCAAGGTTGAGGCGGGCATCCCCGAGGACGATCCGCGCAACCCCGCCACCATCGCCGACAACGTGGGCGACAACGTGGGCGACGTGGCCGGGATGGGCGCGGACCTCTTCGGCTCGTACGTGGCCACCATCCTGGCGACGATGGTGCTGGGGCGCGAGGTGGTGGCCGGCGGCGACAACTTCGGCGGCCTGAGCCCCATCCTGCTCCCGATGGTGATCGCCGGGCTGGGGATCGTCTTCTCGCTGATCGGCATCCTGCTGGTGCGCGTCAAGGAGGGCGGCGACGTGCAGGCAGCGCTCAACCGCGGCAACTACGCCTCCATCCTGCTCACGGCCGTCGGCTCGTACTTCCTGATCCGCTGGATGCTGCCGGAGTCGATGAAGATGCAGCGCCTGGGCTCGCAGGAGTTCGGGCCGATGGGCGTGTTCGGCGCGGTGGCCGTGGGGCTGGCCGTGGGCGCGCTGATGAGCATGATCACCGAGTACTACACGGCGATGGGCAAGCGCCCGGTGAACACCATCGTCCAGCAGTCGTCCACCGGCCACGCCACCAACGTGATCGGCGGGCTGGCGGTGGGGATGGAGTCCACCACGCTCCCCATCCTGGTGCTGGCGGGCGGCATCATCGGCTCGTACGAGTTCGCGGGGCTGTACGGCGTGGCGATCGCCGCGGCGGGGATGATGGCGACGACGGCGATGCAGCTGGCCATCGACGCCTTCGGCCCCATCGCGGACAACGCGGGCGGCATCGCGGAGATGAGCGAGCTTCCCGCCGAGGTGCGGCAGCGCACCGACATCCTGGACGCGGTCGGCAACACCACCGCGGCCACGGGGAAGGGCTTCGCCATCGCCTCGGCGGCGCTGACCTCGCTGGCGCTCTTCGCGGCGTTCATGGGGATCTCGGGGATCGACGTCATCGACATCTCCAACGCGCGGGTGCTGGGCGGCCTGTTCGTGGGCGCGATGATCCCCTTCATCTTCTCGTCGCTGGCGATCGCCGCGGTGGGGCGCGCGGCGATGGCGATGGTGCAGGAGGTCCGCCGCCAGTTCCGCGAGATCCCGGGGATCCTGGAGGGCACGGGGATGCCGGAGTACGGCCGCTGCGTGGCCATCTCCACCCAGGCCGCCATCCGCGAGATGATGCTGCCGGGCGCCATCGCCCTGATCGTGCCGGTGATCGTGGGCTTCACCATGGGGCCCGAGGTGCTGGGCGGCCTTCTGGCGGGCGTAACGGTTTCGGGCGTGCTGATGGCGATGTTCCAGTCCAACGCCGGCGGCGCCTGGGACAACGCCAAGAAGTCGTTCGA
>DASVVI010000044.1:0-1818 GCA_036386635.1 Longimicrobium sp. | reverse complement strand
CCTCCCCCGCTCGTCGACTCGCGGCCCCTCCCCCAAAACTGCCTGGGGGAGGGGGCGGTGGCGCGCGTTGGTGCGCAGGGCGCGAGGGATGTCGCGCGGGCGGGCACGGGCAGCCACGTGGGGCGGCCCCTACGGGATTCGTGTGCGTGGGCGGGGGTCTGCGCGGTGCAGGCGGTGGGCAGACACGCAGGTCTGCCCCTACGGATAATGGTGCGTTTTGCAGGTGCGGAGTGGCGCGGGCCACGGACATTCGTGCAACAAAATGGTTCCGCCCCCTCTCTTGATAACGGCGAGGGCGCAGCCCTCTCCTGTTATCGGGAGAGGGGGCAGCGAGGAACGAGCGGGGGTGAGGGCCCGCCCCCGCGGCCCGCCTCTCGCATCCGTCACCCCGATGCAGCCCGCTCCCGACCCCTCACCGCAGAGGCCCCTCTGTCCGCACTGAACTCCGCCGCGCCGAACAGCACGGACATCGCCCAGATCGAGGCCGCGTTTCAGCGCAAGCGGGCGGAGTTGGGCGTGCGCATCGACTTCCCCGCGGAGGTGGTGCGCGAGGCGGACGAGGCGGCGAAGCGCGATCCGGCGGCGCTCGCGGACATGACGGAGGTGCCGCTCATCACCATCGACCCGCCGGGGAGCCGCGATCTGGACCAGGCGCTGTGCATCCAGCCGGCTGGTGATGGCGGTTTCCGGCTCTGGTACGCAATCGCGGACGTCGGGTTTTTCGTGGATCGCGGCGGTGCGGTGGAGGCGGAGGCGTGGCTGCGCGCCGTCACCTTCTACGCGCCCGACCTGCGCGCGCCCGTGTATCCGCCGTCGCTGTCGCAGGGGGCGGCGAGCCTGCTGGCGGACCGGCTCACACCCGCCATCGTGTTCGCGTTCGAGCTGGACGAGCGCGCGGAGATCCGCACGCTGCGCATCCAGCGGGCGCGGGTGAAGTCGCGGGCGCAGCTCACGTACGAGCAGGCGCTGGGGCACGTGGAGAGCGGAGGGAAGACGTTCGCGGAGCCCTGGGCGGCGTCGCTCGTGGAGCTGAAGCGCTTCGGCGAGGAGCGGAGGAAGCGGGAGACAGAGCGCGGGGGCGTGTCGCTGCCAATCCTGGATCAGCACGTGGAGCGCGCCGCGGCGGCACGGCTGGGCTACGCGGTGGAGTACGAGCAGCCCAACGCCGCGGAGGACTGGAACGCGCAGGTATCGCTCCTCACGGGACACGCGGCCGCGCTGCGCATGCTGGAGGGGCGCGTCGGCCTCCTGCGCACCATGCCGCCCCCCGAGGAGAAGCGCGTCGAGCTCTTTCGCCGCGTCGCGCGGACGCTGGGGTTCACGTGGGACGATGCGACGAGCTACGCGGAGTTCGTGCGCTCGCTCGATCCCAAGCACCCCCGCGTGACGCCGCTGCTCTGGCAGGCCCGGCGCGTGTCGCGCGGGTCGGACTACGTGGCCTTCGACGGAGAACCGCCGGGCGATCCGCTCCACCACGCGCTCGCGATGCCGTACGCGCACGTCACCGCCCCCCTCCGCCGCCTCGCCGACCGCTACGTGCTCGATCTGCTCGTGCAGCTGGAGGCAGGCGGCCGCCCATCCCCCAAGGAGGTCGAGACGCTCTGCCGCCTCCCCAAGGTGATGAACGACACGGAGACCCGCGCCAACAAGCTGGAGCGCGGCGTCGTGGACATCGCGGAGGCGTGGACGCTGCGCGGGTGCGAGGGCAAGCTCTTCGCCGCCACCGTGCTGGACGCGCGCGGCAGCCACGTGGAGGTGCAGATCGAAGAGCCCGCCGTCCGCGTGCAGGCGTCGGGCGGCGGCGCGTCGCCGGAGATC
>DASVVI010000043.1:0-5834 GCA_036386635.1 Longimicrobium sp. | reverse complement strand
GACGACGTCATCGCCAAGCTGCCATACGTGCGCGACATGGGCTTCGACGTCCTCTACTTTCCGCCGATCCACCCGATCGGGCTGGCGTTCAGAAAGGGGAAGAACAACACGCTGGGCGCCGGCAAGGACCAGCCCGGGTCGCCGTACGCCATTGGGAGCAAGGACGGCGGGCACCGCGACGTGCACCCCGAGCTGGGATCGATGAAGGAATTCCGCCGCATGGTGGCCGCGGCGGCGGAGCACGGGCTGGAGATCGCGCTCGACTTCGCCATCCAGGTCTCGCCCGACCACCCGTACGCCAAGGCGCACCCGAGCTGGTTCTTCGTGCGGCCGGACGGCAGCATCAAGTACGCGGAGAACCCGCCCAAGAAGTACCAGGACATCTACCCGCTCAACTTCTACGGCGACGACTGGGAAGCGCAGTGGAAGGAGTGGCGCGACGTCATCCTGCATTGGGTGGAGCAGGGGGTGAAGATCTTCCGCGTCGACAACCCGCACACCAAGCCCGTGCAGTTCTGGGAGTGGATGATCCGCGAGGTGCAGCGGCAGCACCCGGAGGTGCTCTTCCTCTCCGAGGCCTTCACGCGCCCCAAGATGATGCGGGCGCTGGCCAAGGCCGGGTTCAGCCAGAGCTACACGTACTTCACCTGGCGCAACTTCAAGGGCGAGATCATCGAGTACCTGGAGGAGCTGACACAGGGGCCGATGAAGGACTACTTCCGCGGCAACCTGTTCCCCAACACGCCGGACATCAACCCCGAATTCCTGCAGCGCGGCGGCCGCCCCGCGTTCATGATCCGCGCGGTGCTGGCGACCACCCTGTCCTCCGTCTACGGCATCTACAGCGGCTTCGAGCTGTGCGAGGGTACGCCGCTCGCGCCGGGCAAGGAGGAGTACCTGGACAGCGAGAAGTACGAGCTGAAGGCCTGGGACTGGGATCGCCCCGGCAACATCCGCGGCCTCATCCGCCGCCTCAACGAGATTCGCAAGCAGAACCGCGCGCTCCACGAGTACGACAACCTGCGCTTCTACCCGGCGGAGAACGAGAACATCCTCTTCTACGGCAAGATGACGCCGGACAAGGCGAGCCTCGTCTTCGTGGCCGTGTACCTGGACCCCTTCAGCGCGCACGAGGGGATGCTGCACTTCCCCCTGCCGGACATGGGGATCGGCTGGCACGACCCGTGGGAGGTGGAGGAGCTGCTGACGGGCGAGCGCCACTTCTGGCACGGCGGCTCGCACTGGATCCGCCTGGACCCCGGCGCCCCCGCGCGCATCTTCCGCGTCCGCGCGTGGCGCAGCTCCGAGCACGGCTTCGACTATTTCATGGAGCCGACGCTGGTCTGAGGCGACAGCAGGGACGATTCGCTCGAGAGAACAGCAAGCCGCGAAGACGTTTGTCTCCGCGGCTTTCTGTTCCCCTCCGCGTTCTCTGTGTGAGGCCGTTCGAACGCCCGTGAATCACGCCGCAACCGCGTGCCCGCGCCCGGTTTGCGCAAGGTGCGCGGCCCGCGTATGTTGGCGCGCGAAAAGACCCAGCACACGATCATCGGAGAACCCATGGCAGACAGCGCACGCCGCACCGTGCTCCCGGTGCGGCACCAGCCCGACCTCCCGCGCGAACGGATGATCCTGGCCGAGGCGCCCGACGCCGAGGCGCTGGAGATGGACGTGGTGATCGTGGGCGCCGGCCCCGGCGGGCTGGCGACCGCCATCGAGCTCGCCCGCCTCGTGCAAAAGGATGCGGAGAACGGCGGCACCCTGGGCGAGGTCAACATCGCCGTCCTGGACAAGGCGCAGGCGCTGGGCGAGCACTGCCTGAGCGGCGCCGTCGTCAACCCGCGCGCCTTCCGCGAGCTCTTCCCCGACCTCAAGGACGAGGACTTCCCCTTCCGCGGCCGCGTGGACTCGGAATCGGTGCTCTTCCTCACCGAGACGGGGCAGATCCGCCTCCCCACGCCGCCCCCCATGCACAACCGGGGGAACTACGTGGGCTCCATCTGCGAGATCGTACAGTGGCTGGGCGGCAAGGCGGAGGAGCTGGGTGTCAACGTCCTCCCCGGCTTCCCGGTGGACTCGCTCCTGGTGGACGACAAGAAGGTGATCGGCGTGCGCACGACGCCCTCGGGCCTCAAGCGCGACGGCACGCCGGGGAGCACGCACGAGCCCGCCACCGACCTCACCGCCCGCGTCACCGTGCTGGCCGAGGGGACGCGCGGGCCGCTGGGGCAGGCGTACCGCCAGTGGCAGGGGATCACCTCCGACAACCCGCAGATCTACGCGCTGGGCGTCAAGGAGATCTGGGAGACCAAGGTGCCGCTCGACCGCGTGGTGCACACGCTGGGCTGGCCCCTGCCGCGGGACGCGTTCGGCGGGAGCTTCATGTACCCGCTGGAGCCCAACGTGGTGGCGATCGGCCTGGTGGTGGGCCTCGACTACCGCCAGACCACACTGGACGTGCACCAGCTGCTGCAGCGGATGAAGCTGCACCCCTTCTTCCGCAAGTACCTGGAGGGGGGCGAGATGGTGGAATGGGGCGCCAAGACGATCCCCGAGGGCGGCCTCTACGCCCTCCCCCAGCGCCGCTACGGCGACGGGCTGCTGATGGTGGGCGACACGGCGGGCTTCGTGGACGTGGCGTCGCTCAAGGGGATCCACTACGCCATGCAGTCGGGGATCTACGCCGCGCGCACCATCTTCGAGTCGCTGAAGCAGGGCGACGTGTCGGCCGCGTCGCTGGGCGCGTACGACAAGCTGGTGGACGCCAGCTACATCCGGGACGACCTGCACAAGACGCGCAACATGCGCCTTGGGTTCAAGGACGGCTTCTTCGTGGGCGGGATCAAGGCGGGGCTCGCCACCGTCACGGGCGGGCGCATCCCCGCCGGCCGCATCGCCATGGAGCCGGACGCGGAGACCGAGAAGGTGGTTACGCCCGAGACCCCCTTCGTGCCCGACAACACCCTGACGTTCAGCAAGGTGGACGCGGTCTTCAAGTCGGGGAACGGCACGCGCGACGACATCCCGTCGCACCTGATCGTTGGGCAGGACATTCCGGGAGAGGTGGCGGACATGTACGCACATCTCTGCCCCGCCAACGTCTACGAGCGCCAGGGCGACCGGCTGGTGGTGAACGCCCCCAACTGCATCGACTGCAAGGCCACCGACGTCATCGGACCGCGGTGGACGCCGCGGGAGGGTGGGAGCGGGCCGGCGTACAAGCGGATGTAGGGCGGAAGGGCGGGGGGCGGAAGGCCCCCTCCCCCGCTCGTGAACTCGCGGCCCCTCCCCCAAAACTACCTGGGGGAGGGGCGGTGGCATTTATCCGTGTGCGGGGGCGTGGGTCGTCGTGCGGGCGGGCACGGGCAGCCACGTGGGGCGGCCCCTACGGGTGTCCGTGCCGAATGGCGACGATCGTGGCCGAGGCAAGGGCGGGCAGACACGCAGATCTGCCCCTACCGGTATCGGTGTCGTAAGCGGGCGACGGGGCGGCACGGGGCACGGGCGCGATGAATCGCGCCCCTACGGGGCATCGGCGAAGCGCGCGGTGTTCTCCCCCTCACCCGCCCTGCGCCCCCGCAGGCGGGGGAGGGGGCCGGGGGGAGGGGGCCCTCTGCGCCGCACCGATGCCTGCCGACGCGGTCAGCCCCCTCTCTCGATAACAGAGGGCGGAGCCCTCTCCTGTTATCGGGAGAGGGGGCAGGCGAGTGTAACGAGCCGGGGGTGAGGGCCCTCCTACTCCGCCGCGTTCCCCACGATCAGCACCTCGCCCGTCGGCTTCGCCAATCCGCCGGCGGGCTCCTCGGTGACGGCGATGGCGCGGATCTGCTCGTTGGGGAGGTCGTAGGCGCCCTCCACGCTGCCGGCGCCGTCGCGGCCCGGGCGGAAGGTGGGGGCGGCGACCGGGCCGGCGGGGGTGATCAGCCAGAGCTGGTACTCGCGGCCCGGACGCACCTGGGGAAGGTTGTACGCGAAAAAGGTGTAGCGCCGCCGGACCGGGTTCCAGAACATCCGGCCCGAGGGCGTACGCTGCTGCGTGGACGCCAGGGTGATGACGCGCACCTCCGGCCCGGCCAGCGCCGCCAGAGAGGCCTCGCGCTCGGCAAGCGTGGATTCCAGTCGGCCGCGGTCGCGGGAAAGGGAGGCGGTCTGCTGCTCCAGTGAGGCGACCCGACCGCGCAGCGACAGGGCGTACGCGCCCAGGCCGATCGCGATGAGCACCGAGGCCGCGGCGGCGAGCCACGCGGGCAGCGCCGAGCGCCGGCGCGAGGCGATCGGGATCACGCGTGTTTCCGGCGGCGGCGCGGGCACCACGACATCGGGCGCGGCCGCTTCCCCGCCCCGCACGTCGGCGGCGGCGCGGGCAAGGAGGCGCGCGCGGATGCGGTCCGAGCGGGCGGGGTCCAGCGGGACGTGCGGGGCCGTGTGCGCCAGGAGCGAGGCGGCCTCGCGCAGCGACTCCAGCTCGGCGCGGCACTCGGCGCACCCAGCGAGGTGGGCGTGCAGGGCCTGCCGCTCCTCACCGTCGAGGGCGTCGAGAGCCTCCGCGGCGAGCGCCGCCTGCACGTTTTCGTGCTCTGTGTCGAGACTCATCCACCCTCCTCCCGGAAAACCACGAGCGATTCCCTCAGCTTCTGCAGCGCCAGGCGTGCGCGCGTCTTCACCGTTCCCAGCGGCTGGCCCAGCTTCGCCGCAATCTCGGACTGGCTCAGCCCGCGGAAGTAGGCCAGCTCCACCGTCTCCCGCTGCTCGGGCGGCAACTGCGCCACCGCCGCCGCGATCAGCCGCCTGCGCTCATCCTGCTCCGCCGCGGCGTCGGGCGAGGCGGGGCCTTCGCCGTCGCCCGAGCCGGGCTCGGGGATGTTCTCCCACGACTCCTCGCGGAGCCGGCCGCGGGCGCGCACCCGGTCCAGCGCGCGGCTGCGCACGATCATGGTGAGCCAGGTGGAGACGCCGCCACGCCCTTCTTCGTAGCGCCCCGCCTGCCGCCACGCCTGCCAGAACGCCTCCTCCAGCACCTCTTCGGCGTCGTTGGGATCGGCCACGATGCGGCGCGCGACCGAGTGCAGGAGGGGGGACCAGCGGTCGTACAGGAGCCCGAGAGCCTTCTCGTCTCCCTCCGCCATGCGCCTTACCAGCGCGCCGTCGTCGGGACCCGTGTTGTCTGCAGGGAGGTACGAGACCGAGCGCTGTGTCGGATGCATGGAGAGAAGTTGCTGCGACACGAAGGGCCTCGCAAGGTAAAAGATGGAGCGGGTACAGGGTGGAGCCTGGAAAGCCCTCCGCATAACGCGCGCCATCCTGATGCAGAGCTTGTACAGAACCTCACCGGGCAAGAAGAACCGAATGAAAACGCCCCCTCCCCCAGGTAGTTTTGGGGGAGGGGGCAGCGAGGTGACGAGCGGGGGTGGGGGCCCTCAGGCGAACTGCTGATGCACCCGCTCGGCGAGGGCCCGGTTCATCCCCGGCAGCTCGGCCAGCTCGGAGGCCTCGGCCTGGCGCAGGGAGTAGAGGGTGTGGTAGCGGCCGACCAGCGCCTCCACGCGGCGCGGACCCATGCCGGGGATCGCCTCGAGGTGCACGGCCAGGCGCTCCCGCTCAAGCGACATCCCGACGGCGGACGCGTCGGAGACGTCGTGGCCGCGGCCGCTCAGGTCGTCCAGCAGGCGGAGCCATTCGGCGTGGTTCCACCCCTTGGGGCGGGCGCTGACGAACTCGCGCAGGTCAGCGCGCAGGTTGGCGTCGCGGCGCACCGCGTCCTGCCGGTTGCCACCGCGCGGCGAGCTACCCGCCGCCTTCTTTGCGCTCACGCCGGCGCGCGGGCCGGCCGCGCG
>DASVVI010000042.1:0-3286 GCA_036386635.1 Longimicrobium sp. | reverse complement strand
CAGGAAATCGGTCAGGGCGGCAGCCGATGCGGCGAGCGCGTGGCCGCCGCCGCCGCGCGCGCCGATGCCGGCAAGGAGCGCGCGGGCCTCGGTCTCCACGCGAACCAGGTGGCGGCGCGCCTCGTCAGACACGTCGAGTCGATCGCGAAGGGCCGCGGCGGTGGTCACCGGCGCATCTCCACGCAGGCGTCGCGGCGGCGGCGCTGCACGCTGTCGCCCGGAAGCTGCGGGCGGATCTCGAGCTCGATGCGGCGGTCGGCGGGGTCGGCTTCGGCGCCGGCGCGGGCGCGGTCGGGTCTCACCGGGTAGTAGTGGCTGCGTCCCAACGCCGACACGCGGCAGGCGGGGACGCCGGCGCTGTCGATCAGAAAGAGCGCCACGGTGGCGGCGCGCGCCGCGCTCAGCTCCCAGTTGCGCTCGTCGCTCCCCTCGCTGCTCGTGTGGCCGACCACCTGCACCTGGTCGATCTCGTTCACCAGCCCACCGTGCAGGAAGCGCCCGAAGTCGTGCAGGATCGACCTTCCCTCGGGCTTGAGGCGCGCGAGCGCGTACTCGTTGCGGGGGAAGGTGGCTTCCTCGGCGATGCGCACCAGCACGTAGTCTCCCACGCGCTGCACGGCGACGCGCCGGTCCGCTGCCCCCGCGAGCGCGGCCTCGATGCGCGCCAGGTTCGACGCCTGTGCATCCGCCTGGCCCGCGCGCTGGATGGCCGGCACGGCGAGCGCCGCGAAGAGGATCAGGAAGAGGAGCGTGGTGGCGGCCAGCAGGTCGGCGAACGCCGGCCAGGGACCGCCATCGCCCTCCTCTTCTCCCATGCCGTATCGCATCGCTAGCTCCAGCCGAGGAGCGCGAGCAGCGCCCGGCCGCCCACGTACAGGCCGTACCCCAGCCCCAGCGCGGCGAGGGTGCCCGCGGCCTGCGACAGGGCGAGCTGCACCCGCGTGGGGCCGCTCTCCCGCTCCAGCGTCCCCGCGATGCGGCGCAGCAGGGCGCTCACCTCGGGATCGCGCCCCTCTCCCTGGTACGCCGTCACCGGTGCGGGCTCGGAGGCGCGGGCGGCGGCTTCCCGCAGCGCCTCGACGGCGGCGGAGAGGCGGCCGTTGACGCTCTCCGCCGCCTGGGCCCACGAGGCGGCGGCGCGCTCGTCCACGCCGGTGACGCGGTCGGCCACCTGCTGCAGCACCTGCTCGACGGTGCCGATGGCGGGCTGTGCTCGGCCCACCGCTTCGGCGACGGCTTCCATGCGCGCGACCACGGCTTCGCTGCCCTCCCGCAGCGCGGCGATCGTCTGCTGGACGCCGGCGGCAGTGCGTTCCGCGCCGGTCTGGTACCCGCTCAGGGAGCCGAGCGCATCGTGCAGCGTGACGGCGCTCTGCCGCATCAGCTCGATGCCCTGCTCGGAGGCGCGGGAGCGCTCCTCGACCGTGTCCACGATCCCGTGGTAGGCGCGGGCGACGCCCTCCACCGTCCCAGCGAGGTCGCCCACGCGGCGCTGAAGCTCGCGCAGCTCGCTCCCGGTCTTCTCGTGCAGCGCCTCGTCCTGCTGCGCGGTCAACTCCACCAGCCGCTCGTTCAGCCGCTCGAACGCTTCGTGGAAGCTCTCCGACAGCCCGTTCATCCCCGATTCGAGCCCCTCGATGGCGCGCCCGGTGTCTCGGACGGACGAAGCGGTCTCGCGCAGCTCGCGGACGGCTTCGGTAAGCGGATCGACCGAGCCCCCGCCGTGCAGCCCGCCGTAGAGGAACTCGGTGGAGACCAGCTCCAGCCGCTCCAGCAGGTTGCGGCGCCCGGTGGCCAGCCCCTGCGCCATCAGCCCCACCGCGATGGCGCCCACCAGCGCCAGCGCGTTGCCTCCGAACGCGTCCGCCACCGCGCGCAGCGGCGCGGCGATGTCGGCGCCGCCCGGCTGCGCCCCGCCCGTCTGCGACACCGCGTCGATCAGCCCGGGGAGCGCCGTCTTGACGCCGGCGAACGTGCCCAGCACGGCCAGCAGGAGGAGGAGCGACGAGGCGTAGCGCGCGAACACGCCGTACCGTGCGGTGCGCGTCTCCGCGATCCCGCGCAGCTCGTCGGGCGAGACGCGGAGGTAGGGGTCGCGGGCCTTTTCCAGGATGCGGCGGACGCGGTCGTCGATCAGCGTCTCCACCTGCCCGCCCGCCTCGGCGGTGTACTCGCGCTCGCCGCCGCGGAAGAGCGCCTCGCGTTCCGCCTTGGGAGCGAACACCAGCCCCAGCCCCTCGCGCCCGTGCAGGTGGACCCATTCGACATCCTCCTCCTCGCGGGCCATCTCGGCCCGGTCCTGGTGCACGGTCCACAGCGCCCCGAGGAACAGCAGGATGCCGAGCGCGATTAAGCCGGTGAGGGCGTAGTTCGGTTCCGGGCCGAGCCCCATCAGCTCGCCGATCGCGCCCAGCAGCGTCCCCCTGGCGCGTGCGAGCAGCACCCCGAACAGGGCCGTGCTCGCGACCAGGTAGAAGACCACGCCGAACCACTCGTAGACGGCCGCCGACCGGTTCCCGCGCGGCGGCAGGGCCAGCCGCCCGAGCGTCTTGGGCGGCGCGGGTGGGAGCGGCGGCGGAGGCGGGGCCGTGGCGGGCGGCGGGGCGGAGATCGTGTCGGTCATAGCGGCCTCGCCGCGCCCTTGCTCACCAGGCTGCCGGACGACGTCACCGTCGCCGGACGCGTGGCCTGGTACCGGGCGCCGGGGTCGCGGCGCTCCCAGTCGAAGAAGGTGCTCCAGCGCTGCAGCCCCGCGTCGCTGAGCGTCACCTCCGCGTTCAGCCACACCTCGCCCTCACCGCCCCTGCGCTCCAGCCAGGCCTCGGGCGGGTGGCGCTCGCTGGAAACCACCGCGTCGTTCATGGCCTCCACGGGCACCGCGGCGGAAGAGGGCGCGTGCGGCTGCGCCGCGGCCGGGGTGGACCACGCCGCGTCGGCCGGAGCGGGAGTGAGGTCGGACCCCCAGACGAACTCGTCGCGTTGCGCCTGCAGACCGGTGTCGCGCGGGTCGTCCCGCCACGCGGTGCCACGGACCGGCGCGGGCTCGCGCCGCGGGTCCCGCGACGGTTCGCCGAAGATCTCGCGCGCCGATCCGCCCGAGGGCTGCGGGCGAGGCGGGTTCATGCGCGCCTGCTCCGTGGCGAGCGCTTGAGCCAGGGACTTCTGTAGCAGGTCGCCCACACGCTGCATGTCGATGTGGATGACGTGCAGCCCCTCGACAACCTCGCGGACCAGTGCGAGGTCGTCGTTCCTCAGGCGCAGGTACCTGTGCGGCCCACCCTCCGCC
>DASVVI010000041.1:0-1600 GCA_036386635.1 Longimicrobium sp. | reverse complement strand
CCGGACGCGTTCCTCTTTTCCGTCAAGCTCCCGCGCGAGATCACGCACACGGCCAAGCTGGTGGACGCGGAAGCGGTACTCGACCGATTCCTGGGCGAGGCGTCAGGCCTCGGCGCGAAGCTGGGGTGCCTGCTCGTCCAGCTCCCGCCGAGCCTGGCCTTCGATGAAGAGATCGCGGGCGCATTCCTCCGCGCCCTGCGCGAGCGCCACGCCGGCCCGGTCGCCTGCGAGCCGCGCCACCCCACGTGGTTCGCCGCCCCCGCGAATGCGCTGCTGATCGACCACCGCGTCGCGCGCGTCGCCGCGGACCCCGCGCGCGTCCCCGAAGCCGCGGAGCCGGGCGGCTGGCCGGAGCTGGTCTACTACCGCCTGCACGGCTCGCCCCGCATCTACTACTCCGACTACCCGCCGTCCTACCTGGACACCCTGGCCGCATCGCTGAAAGAAGCCACAGAGCGGAATGCATCCACGTGGTGCATCTTCGACAACACCGCCTCCGGCGCCGCCACCACCAACGCCCTCGACCTCCTCGAACGGCTGCGCTGAATCCCCTTCCCCCCTTGCAGGTCCCCTCTGTGGCTCTGTGTGAGGCGCGGTTCCTCACCCATCCGCCGCGTTCCGGTGTATGGAATCGCATCGATCACCCGCACCCGCACACGATGTCCGCCGAAGCGCCCCCCCGCCGCATCCTGCTGGCCGACTGCGACTCGTACTTCGTCCGCTGCGCGCAGCTGGCGGACCCCGAGGGCGCCGGGCGTGCCGAGCTGCTGATCGTGGGCGGCCGGCCGGATGGACGCGGCGTGGTGACATCGGCCAGCTACGCGGCGCGCAAGTACGGGGTGCACGCGGGGATGCCGATGGCGCGCGCGCTCCAGCTCTGCCCCCGCGCCACCCTCGCCCCCGTCCCCGGCGAGATGGTGAAGCGCAAGCACGTGGAGGTGCGCGCCGTCCTCGACGAGTTCTCGCCGCTGGTAGAAGCCGCGAGCGTGGACGAGTTCTACCTGGACCTCACCGGCACCGAGCTTCTCTACCACAACGAGCCGCTCGAGGAAACCGCCCGCCGCATCCAGGCCGCGGTGCGCGAGCGGACGGAGATCGTGGTCTCCATCGGCGGCGCGACGTCGAAGATGCTGGCCAAGATGGCAGCGGGGGTGAACAAGCCCGCGGGGATCTTCGTGGTGCCGCCCGGCGGCGAGCAGGACTTCATGCTGCGCTGGGAGCTGGCGGACCTTCCGGGCGTGGGCCCCTCCTTCGCCGAAGCGCTCCGCCGCCGCGGCGTCACGACCGTGCACCAGGCGCTCCCGCTGGACCTCGCGACGCTGACCGCGTGGATGGGCCCGGCGCGGGCGCGGTGGCTCCACACCGTCATCCGCGGCGAGGGAAGCTCCGAAGTCACCCCGCGCTCGCCGCAGAAGTCCGTCTCGCACGAGCGCACCTTTCCGCGCGACCTCACCGACGAGCGCGAGATCGAGACCCGCCTCCTGTATCTCGCCACGGAGACGGGTGCATCGCTGCGCAAGGAGGGGATGAAGGCGCGTACGGTGACGGTGCGCCTGCGCTACGCCGACTTCACCGACCGCTCCGCGAGCCGCACGCTCCC
>DASVVI010000040.1:0-4693 GCA_036386635.1 Longimicrobium sp. | reverse complement strand
GCCGGCGGCACCGGCGGCGAATCGGGCCCGATCGGCATGCCCGAGGCCATGCCCGACCGGCTGGAGGCGGGGACGCAGAACGGGCCCGGCATCGCGGGGCTGCTGGCAGGCGTGGAGTGGGTGCTGGAGCGCGGCGTGGAGTCGATCCACATCCGGCAGAGCGCGCTCAAGTCGCGGCTGCGCGAGCGGTTGTCGACCGTGCCCGGGCTGCGCCTCCTCTCCCCCGCGGCACCGGACGGAGCGGGGATCGTGACGGTGACGGTCGATGGGATCGATCCGTCCCAGATGGCGGCGAGGCTGGACCGGGAGTTCGGGGTGATGACGCGGGCCGGGCTCCACTGCGCCCCGGAGGCGCACCGCATCCTGGGCACCGAGGCGACGGGCGCCGTCCGCTTCTCCGTCGGCTGGGCGACGACGGAGGCGGAGGTGGACCGCGCAGCCGAGGCTGTGGCGGCGCTGGCGGGGGAAACAATGCCCGCTCGCGCGGGGTAGGTTAGCGAGGCTGAACGGCACAGCGCCGCACGAATCCACGACAGGGGCGACGATGGCGAGACGACGGGGCGGGGCGCTGGGGCTGCTGGCGGTCGTGGCGCTGCTGGGGATTGGGATCTGGTTCTTTCGCGACCGCATTCCGGGGCTGGGCGGCGGAGGGAGCGTGGCGGCGACCAAGGTGTCGCCCGAGGCGGCGGCGCAGGCGCAGGCCAAGCTCGCGCGCATGCGCAAGGACCAGGACACGGTGCACCTCACCGACGTCGAGTTCACCTCGCTGCTGCGCTACGACCTCGCGGGGCTCACCGGGCCGCTCCAGCAGCCCGCGGTGGACTTCGTGGACAATACGCTCAAGCTCACCGGCAGCGTCCCCAAGGACCTCCTCCCCAACTCGCCCGAGCTGGCGCAGGCGCGCCGCTTCCTTCCGGACACGGTGGAGGTGATGGTAAGCGGGTCGCTGCGCCCACTGCGCTCCGGCCACGGCGCGCTCAACGTGCGGGACGTGGCCATCGCGCGCTTCCCCGTGCCGGCCAGCTACTATCCGATGGCGCTGGAGCGGCTGGGGCGGAGGAACGAGCACGGCACCGAGCCCAACGAGTACCCCTTCACGCTTCCGCCCGGAGTCGCATCCGCACGGGTGGAGGGCGGAGAGCTGATCCTTTCGCCGACCAACCAGTAGATCCATGGCCCGCATCATGGTGGTAGACGACGAGGACGGCATCCGCCGCGTCCTCGCGCAGCTCTTCGAGTACGAGGACCACGAGGTCCGCACCGCCGCCGGCGCGCAGGAGGCGTACGGCATCTACGGCGAGTTCCGCCCGGACGTCACCTTCATGGACGTGAAGATGGCGCGCACCGACGGGCTGGAAGCGCTCACCCACCTGCGCGAGATGGACCCGCAGGCGGTGGTGGTGATGATCAGCGGCCACGGTACCATCGATACCGCCGTGGAAGCCACGCGCCGCGGCGCCTTCGACTTCCTGGAAAAGCCCCTCGACACGGACCGCACTCTGCTCGTGCTGCGCAACGCGCTGCAGCAGAACGGGCTGATGGCCGAGAACGCCCGTCTGCGTGGCGAGGTGGAGAGCCGCCACGCCATCGTGGGCCGCTCCTTCGCCCTCCGCCAGGTGCTGGACCGCGTGGAAAAGGTGGCCCCCACCGACGCCCGCGTCCTCATCACCGGCGAGAACGGCACTGGCAAGGAGCTGATCGCGCGCGCCGTCCACCGCCTCTCGCCGCGCGCCGAGAAGACGTTCGTGGAGCTGAACTGCGCCGCGATCCCCTCCGAGCTGATCGAGAGCGAGCTCTTTGGCCACATGAAGGGCTCCTTCACCGGCGCCCACGAGGACCGCGCAGGCAAGTTCGAGGTCGCGGACGGCGGCACGCTCTTCCTCGACGAGATCGGCGACATGAGCCTGAACGCGCAGGCCAAGGTGCTGCGCGCTCTCCAGGAGGGGATCGTCACGCGCGTGGGCGGCGCCAAGCCGATCCGCGTGGACGTGCGGGTGCTGGCGGCCACCAACAAGGACTTGGAGGAGGAGATCCGCGGCGGGCGCTTCCGCGAGGACCTCTTCTACCGGCTGAACGTGATCCCGCTGCACGTGCCGCCGCTGCGGGAGCGCCGCGAAGACATTCCCATGCTGGTGCAGCACTTCGCGGAGAGCTACGCGCAGGAGGGCGCCGTCAAGCCGCGCCGCTTCACCGACGACGCGCTGGACCGCATGCAGCGGATGGACTGGCCCGGCAACGTGCGCGAGCTGCGCAATACGGTCGAGCGCCTCCTGATCCTCAGCTCCGGCCCCGCCGTCGGCGCGGACGACGTGGATCTGCTCGTGTCTGGCCACATGAAGGGGGGCGGCCTCTCCAGCGACCTCCTCTCCTGCAACACCTTTGCGGAGTTCAAGGAGGCGGCCGAGCGCGCCTTCATCATCCAGAAGCTGCGCGAGAACGACTGGAACGTCTCCGAGACCGCGCGCATTCTGGACATGCCTCGCTCGAACCTGTACAAGAAGATCGAGCGCTACGAGCTGGTGCGCGAAGGCTGATGCGCGGCCTGGGTGCGCTCGGCTGGCTGCTCATCGCGGTGGTGTGGATGATCGGGACGTTTGGAGGGGGCGCGGCGCTGGCCTGGCTCTACAAGCGCCTCCACCCGGAGCTCGCCTTCTACAAGCTGTGGGCGCTCTGGTCCGCCGTGCTTTCCGGCGCGGCGGTGCTGGCGTTCGCCTTTGGATTGGCGTGACCCCTCCGACACCGCCGTGGCGACCGAGGTCGCGCCTACAAAAGCGCAAAGTCCGCCTTCGCGGACTCCACGCAGGGGCCGGTCCTCATTTTGTCATCCTGAGCGACGCGCTTCTCCGTCCTCTCCCGGGCTCCATACTTTGGCGCGGAGCGAAGGATCTACTGCGCGCGTCGAGAGGACCGCCGTTCGCGCCGGGCCTCTTGCCTCGCCGGCTAGATCCTTCGGTCGCCGCAGGAGGTCCCGATTGCGTCCGCGGAGTTCGACGGGGCGGCTCCCTCAGGATGACAAAAAACCTGTCATCCTGAGCGACGCGCTTCTCCGTCCTCTCCCCGGTGCCATACTTTAGCGCGGAGCGAAGGATCTACTGCGCGTGGCGAGGCCTCCGTCGCGTCGCCCGGCCTATTGCCTCGGGGTGAGGTTTGTTCCTACTCCGCCCGCAGCGCGTGCACCGGATCGACCCGGCTGGCGCGGCGGGCGGGGAGGTAGGAGGCGAGCGCCGCGGTGGCGAGGATCACACCGACGACCACAACGAACGTAACCGGGTCGGTGGGGCTCACTTCGAAGAGCAGGCTCCGCAGCACGCGCGTCCCCGCGAGATCGCCCGCGATCCCCAGGATGCATCCCCAGAGCGCCAGCCGCATCCCCTGGCGCACCACGAGCGTGCGCAGCTCCTCCCCGCGGGCGCCGAGCGCGAGCCGGATGCCGAACTCGCGCGTCCGGAGGCGCACGGTGGCCGCGATCGCCGCGTACAGACCGACCGCGGCGAGCAGGAGCGTGGCGGCGGCGAATGCGCCCAGCAGCATCGTGTGGAAGCGCGGCCGCGCGAGGGGCGCGGCCATCAGCTCCTCCACCGGACCTCCGCCCACCACCCGCAGCTCCGGGTGGATCCGCCGCAGCACGTCGCGGATCCGGGGGACCACCGCCGCCGCGTCGGAGCGGGTGCGCACGGCCAGCGTCATCGGCACCGGACCCGGGAACTGGCGGATCGGCAGATAGAGGGCCGGCTGCGTGCTCGCCAGCTCGCGGAAGCGGGTCTCCGCCACCACGCCGACCACGGTGGCCCACTCCCCGGAGCCATCCGCCGGACCCAGCTTGACGCGCCTGCCGATGGGGTCCGCGCCGGGCCACGCCCGCAGCGCCGCGGCCTCGGTGAGGATGGCGACCGGCGGAGCGCCCTCTCGATCCGCTTCGCCAAAGGCGCGCCCGCGCCGGATGGGGATCTGCAGCGTGCGGAAGTATCCCGGCCCCACCACCTCCAGACTCACCATCGGGTTCGACGCCTGCGCCTCGGGCGTCTGCCCCTCGCCCGTGAACATCGCGCTCCACCCGCCCTCGGCGTACGGGGGCCGCGGGAGCGAGGCCGCGCCGGCCACCCCGGGGAGTGCCGCCACGCGGGCCACCATCTCCTCCTGCACGGCCAGCTGGCGTGAGCGGTCGGCGAGCGCCGCGGGCGGCGCTCCGGTCTGCAGCACGAGGAGCCGCTCGCGGTTGAAGCCCGGCTCCGCCGACTGGAGCGCGAGCACGCTCCGCACCAGGAGCCCGGCGGCCGAGACGACCAGGATGGCGAGCGTGATCTGGCCGATGACGATGCCGTGGCGAAGGGCGCGCCCGCGCCTGTCCCCCGCGGAGCGCCCGTTTCCGGCGCGGAGCCGCGCGCTCAGCTCTCCCGCGGTCGCGAGCAGGGCGGGGAGCAGCGCGGCGAGGAGCGCCGCGGCGGCCGTCGCGGCCAGCGAGAAGAGGAGGACGGCGGAATCCATCCCGATCATCTCCCGCTGCGGAAGCTCCGGCGGAGCCGACCGCGCCAGCGCCCGCACGCCGGCCGCCGCGAGCGCCACCCCGAGCGCGCCGCCCGCGAGCGCCAGCACCGCGCTCTCGGTGAGCAGCTGGCGGACGAGGCGCCCCTTGCCGGCGCCAAGCGCGCTGCGAACGGCGAGCTCCTGCCCCCGCGCCGAGGCGCGGACGAGG
>DASVVI010000039.1:0-1625 GCA_036386635.1 Longimicrobium sp. | reverse complement strand
CAGTTTGGGGGAGGGGCCGCGAGGTGACGAGCGGGGGAGGGGGCCCTGGTGGGGGCCTCCTACAACTGGTCCGCCGCGAAGGTGTCGCACTGGCGGTAGTCGCCGCTGTCGAGGCCGCGGCGGAACCAGCGGACGCGCTGGGCGGAGGAGCCGTGCGTGAACGACTCCGGCACGATGCGCCCCTGGCTCTGCTGCTGCAGCCGGTCGTCGCCGATGGACGTGGCGGCGGCGAGCGCCTCCTCCACGTCGCCGGCCTCGAGCTGGTACTTGGTGTTCTTCCCCCAGACCCCGGCGAAGCAGTCCGCCTGCAGCTCCAGGCGCACGGAGAGGGCGTTGGCCTCCTCCTCGCGCGCGCCGCGCTGGGCGGCGTCCACGCGGTCCGCGATGCCGAGCTGGTGCTGCACGTGGTGCCCCACCTCGTGGGCGATTACGTACGCCTGCGCGAAGTCGTTGTCGCCCTGTGCGCCGGACATGCGCGCCAGGTCGTCGTAGAACGCCAGGTCGATGTACACCTTCTGGTCGCCGGGGCAGTAGAAGGGGCCCATCGCCGACTGGCCGGTGCCGCACGCGGTCGGATAGGAGCCGGTGAAGAGCACCAGGTGCGGCTCCACGTAGTCGCGGCCCATCTGCTGGAAGATGGGGTTCCAGGTGTCCTCCGTATCGGCCAGGACGGCGCCGACGAACTGCCGCGCCTCGTCGTTGGCGGGAGGCGCGCCCGGCTGGCCTCCCGGGGGCGGGCCGCCCGCCGCGGGCGCCTGCCGGAGGACGGTGCCGGGATCGCCGCCCATCAGCATCACCACCAGCGCGATGATCACCGTCCCGATCCCGCCGCCGACCGCGACGCCGCCCATCCCGCGGCGGTCTTCCACGTTGCTGCTCTGCCTTCCGCCTTGCCAGCGCATATCGCTCCTCGCATTCGCTCCGTCGTGCGCCACCGGGAAACCATATCGCAATGCAAGGCAGGTGCTAGACACGCGCGGGGGGTTGCGTTTCCGTGATTCCGCTCGCCTTTTCGTGGGTGTTTCCACGACCGACTACCCCGAGGAGCGTGATGGATACAGCAGCGAAGACCTCCCGCCGCACGCCCGTAGCCAAGGTCGTCCTGCAGCTTGCGGGAGGGATGGCGGTCGGCGCCGTGGTCGGCGCGGCGATCGCGCACTTCGCCATGAACTCGCTCCCGAAACTGGAGCTTGGCATCCTCGGTAAGATCGGCCTGGCGGTTGCCGTGGTCCTCGCGTTTCCCCTGCTGGTGGGGGTGCACGAGCTGGGGCATGTGCTCGGCGGCGTGGCGGCCGGCTTCCGGGTGCTCCTTTTCATGGTGGGCCCGCTGCGGGTGGAGCGCGAGGGAGAGCGGTTCCAGGTGAGGTTCGCCTTCAAGGGCGCGCTGTTCGGCGGCCTGGCGGCGTGCGCCCCGATGGACACCCGCGACCTGCGCCGCCGCACCCTCTGGCTGATCGCGGGCGGCCCGCTCGCCAGCTTCGTCGCCGGCGTCCTCCTGTTGGTGATGCGCTCCGTGCTGGACGCGCCGCCCGTCGCGGACACCCTCCTCCTGGTGACCGGCGGCATCTCGCTGCTGATCTGGCTCGCGGCGGCCATCCCCAGCACGGCGGGGGGCTTCTATAGCG
>DASVVI010000038.1:0-5939 GCA_036386635.1 Longimicrobium sp. | reverse complement strand
GTGGAAGAGTGCGCAGAGTTGAAGGATCCTCTCCTGCCGCGGCCGGTCGAGAACGAGCCAGTCGCGCCGGTCCTGGCTGAAGTCCAGCTCCTCGGGGTTCCACACGCCGTACACCTTGGCCTTCTGCCACAGCCTCATGGGGAACGAGGCGCGGTCGAGTCGTTTTGCGGTCGGCATCTGCCAATCCAATCCGTCGTGCAGGCGAGCCCCGTACCCCTGGCAGCGCCCGTCATGTTTGAAGGTAGGGGGGTGGATACCCCGCTCCAGCCTTTGTGGAACTCACCCCGGAAGGGCGGATGATCCTGCGAGCGAGTGTCGGAGCCGTCGGAAGGCTGTTCTCTTTCACGATGCGGGCCGTCCCGTCGCGGTACAGGTTTTCCACGACGCGGCGAGTCGCGGAGGTGGCCACTCCCCTGCTATTCAATCGCGCGCTGCGAAGGTGGGTGAAGAAGGCGACGGTGCTGGAGACGGATCAGGACTACGTACTGTCCCAGTTGGTCGCCCTGCTGAAGAATTCCCGGACGAAGCTGGATGTGCCCCTCGCCATCGACGGGCTGGAACACCTCGACGCTGCGGTCTCAGCCGGGCGCGGGGTCCTGCTGACGGGCCCCCATACCTTTCTCAGCATCGTCGCCATACGCCACCTTCACAACCTCGGGTACGACGTGGCCACGGTGAGCCGATACCCGTATCGGCTGCCGGCGGGGGAAGTTTCGGCGGTGCCACGCATTCCGCTCACCCCGATGTTCCTGCGTGCCGTGCGCGATGCATGGAGCCACGGTAAGATTGTCTTCACCATGACCGACCGCAGGGACGCGGCCGACGGGAAGACCGTATCCTTTGAGGTGGCCGGAGGTACGGTCCACTTCACCGATGGGCTGCTGCGCTTCGCTGCCCGGCGCAACGCCGTTGTACTCTTTCTGGCTTCGCGAACCGTGGATGGCAAGGTCGTGGCGAGGATCATGGACCCCGCGGATGGGCATTCCGGCGAAGCGGGCCTGCAGGAGTTCGTCGAGTGCGTCCAGGAATACGCGGAATCGCTCCGGGTTCATCCGGGCCGCGCGGATCGCACGTGAGCCGTCAAACCAGCCGTCGTTTGGCCGAGGCTTTGTTCCGGCATGCCATGCGCGCACTCCCCCGCCGGTACCGGTTCCGCGCTGCCCGTGCGATGGCGTTCGCCGTGCCGCGGCGTGTGGTGCCGGCCGGCGTCTGGAAGTGCGCCGTCGAGCCGGCGCGCGACCTGATCCTGTGGCACAGCCTCCAGCTGCTGGACCGTTGCGGACTCGCGTACGACCTCCGCATCCACGTTCCCGGGCTCGCGGAGCTGGACGAGGCGGTCGCCGCTGGGAGGGGGGTCCTCCTCGCCGGGCCGCACACGAGACTCAGTCAGATCGCCGTGCGCCACCTGCGCAGGGCGGGCTACGACCTCGTGGCGGTGAGCTCGTCGCCCGGGTCCGTCCCAAGGACGCCACGGGGGGTCCCCCACATTCATGTATCGCCGTATTTCCTCGTCGCCGTTCGCGAGGCCCTGGTCCAGGGGCGAGTGGTGTTCGCGCAGATCGACCATGACGCGGCGATTCCGGGACGAACCGTGGAAGTCCACACGGGCATGGGGAAGCTGAACGTGTCGGATGCGCTCCTTCGGCTGGCGTCCCGCTGCCGGGCCCGCACGCTCTTCATCGCGTCGCGCGGCACCGCCGACGGCTTCGAGTGCTCCATCGTCTCGCCCACCGCGGAGCCCGGCAGCCGGCCGGATCCTGTGGGCCTGGACGATTTCTCCCGGTTTCTGCAGGGACACGTCCACGCTGTGCGTACCGTGGCGCATCGGGAGCACGCGCGAGCCCTTGACCTCGCATCTTAACCATTGACGCGCGGTATAATTCGCGCATCTATACGACCGGCGGCGAGTCTCAGCCCCGCACCAGGCAGTCACTCCGCGTTCTTTACTCTCGTTGGAGGAACATGCGATCGCACTCGGGCATGAAGTGGGTTCTCCAGCAGTGCGCGGTGTGGGCTGCAGCGGTTTCCGCCGTTTCGGCCTGTGCGTCCGCTGGAAAGAGCGCGGGCGCGGAGTGTGTGGCGGTGGTGCGCAACAACACGACTCGCCCGGTGGACGCTTTCACCACCGGTGGCGTGTTCCTCGCTACGGTCCCGCCCGGTTCCCGAGTCATCCCGCTGGAACGCCGCACGGCACTGCTGTTCCGCGTCTCTCCGGAGTCGGACCCGGACCGGCACTTCGTCGGCTTCGGCGATAAGCGTAGCCGGGCGCGAGTCAACTACGAGATGCGGTGTCCCTCCGCGCAGTGACTTCCGGCGCTGGGATTCCCGCGGTGGCGCACGTGGGTCGCGCTGACGCTCCACCGTTCGCCTCCATCCCCATCCCGGGTAAAAGCGTTATGAAATCAGCGGTATTCATCGCCGCCGCCTTCCTCGTCGCGGCGTCGGCGTCGTTACACGCGCAGACGGGAGGTGCTCCCCACGTGGCGGGCTTGGCGATCTCGGACGACTCGGTGATAACCTCACCTTCGTCAGTGCCCGCGACGACGGGGCTGGGCCTGAGTGTGAGGCCCCAGCCGCTCGCGACCGGCGGCTTCCGGTGGGCGGACTACCCGCTGGTGCATGAGGTGTATCCCGGCACGCCCGCGGCGCGCCTCGGAATTCGCCCCGGCGACCAGGTCCTGTCGGCCAACGGCGTGGACGCCCGCGAGCCGAGTGCCACCCGCATCACGCACGTGGGCCAGCGCTTCGCCCTCCGCATCCGGCGCGGAAAACAGGTGCGCGACTACACGATTATCACTGTCCCTAATCCGCCGGCTCGTTGACCGGGCTGGATGAACGAGGGCACGCGCCCGTGGACGGGAGTAGTCTATGCGCTCGTCGGGCTCATAGCCCGAAGGTCGCGGGTTCAAATACCCCGCTATTTTCCGCCGGAAGGGCCGGTCCTCACAGACCGGCCCTTTGCGACGGCAGGGTAGCTCAGATGGTTCGAGCGTACGACTCGGTGTCGTGAGATCGGGGAGTCGAGCCCCCCCAGCTAACGTATTAGTAGGAGAGCCCTGCGGTGTTCCGTAGCGGGACCTTTGCTGTTCCGTACACTAGCGCGCTGTGAACTGCGCGTCGTACGATCGCAACCCGCCGATAGAGTTCGTGCCGCTGTACATCACGAAATGCAGATGATCGTTGCTCGCGCCGACCCTGCCGATGTAACCAACAATCGTGGCCGTGGTAACGTCCTGGCCCAAGCTCACGGAGATGCCGGTCAAGTGCAGGTAGCCGCTCCACCAGATCCGACCTTGTGTATTGTGCTCAATCAGCACGGCGCCGTACGCCCCACCTGGCGCGTCGCGCCCTCCGTATCGCACGACCCGGCCCGGCGCGGTGGCGTACACGGGCCGTCCGGCGTCGCTATTCCCCGACAGGTTAACGTCCCATGCGTAGCGGTCATCCGCCCCCGCGATGCCCGTCCCCGCGTGCGAGGATCCCTGGTGCTGGCAGAACGTCCATGTGGGGAGCGCCGTGTTATAGCATTCCCGGTTTTCCAGCCGGGTCACCCGGAACGGCCCCACAACCGGCGATACGGCCTGCGCGCCGGCTGACCCGCAGTTAGTGTTACTCGCCCACAGCGCCCCGTTCGTGGCGGGATGCGGCCCCCGGTAAACGACCAAGTTGCAGTCGTCCTGCACGGCTGCCCAGGCGCCAGCGTTGCCAGCCGTGCCCGAGCTCCAGAGGGCGACACGAAGGTAATCGTACGCCACGAGGTTACCGTCAGTCTGCATGGCCAGAATCCGCGTCGTCCGGCTCAGGGTATTAGGCGCAGTCCACAAGGCCCGACCGCCAGTGGAAAGCACCACTCCTTGGCTCTCCTGTACCGACAGAGTCGTGTTCCCGGTTATTGATAACATCGACAAACCCGAGAACAGCCGTTCACCGGGAAGGATGCGCCCCGGTGCGGGAACAGGAGCACGGCAGAAGGTGTTAGTTGACCAGAGTGGCCCGCTCGTCTGCGGGTGAGGCGAGCGGTACACTACCATATTGCAGTCGTCCTGAATGGCGAGCCACGCGCCGGGATTTCCGGCAGTGGCCGAAGCCCAGAGTGGCTGCCCCGCACTGTCGTATGCTACTAGGTTTCCATCCGTCTGCATCACCAGCGCCGCCGTGCCCCTGTTGTACGTATTGGGTGCCGTCCACGAAGCTCCCGCCGAGTCGTATAGCACAATGTGTTGGTCCGTCTGCACCGCAAGGTTCGACAGGCTGTTGCACGACCGGATTGAGTCGCCGCGCTGAATTGCTTCGTCCGGGAGAAGCCGCCCGCAACCCGTGGGCGCAGCCCCGATCGCCCGCTGTACCTCCGCTGACGCCTTCGGGTCCTGCGAGCCAATGGGATTGCGGCTCTCACTGCATGCAGCCGCTAGCGAGAGCGCCCCGAGCAACGCGGCACCACGCCAGAGACCGCAGGCCCTGTGCGGGGGCGCTGCGCGTTCCGACGTGATGAAAGGATGGGTGGGTAAGGACGTGTGAAGCATGAGGTCCTCCAGAACAGGGGGTTTGGTGAGCCGCGGGCAGAGGCGCCACGGCCAGGACGACAAATCTCCGCGAGCGCTCTCTTTTGCGCCTACATTCAACTTGTCTTGGTAGATACTCTACAACCCCCTTCCTCATGTGTCCCTTATGGTAACCTCGTTCGAGCATAGCGCCTCAATTAGGCCACACTGTGAGCTTCTTACATTGGGTGCGCCTGCCCTCCTACGAGTGGGGGGCGTGGGCCACAACTTTACAAATAGCAAACACTTGGCTCTGCTCGCCTACCTAGTACTGGAGGGAGGGGAGTATCCGCGCGAAAAGCTTACGCGGCTGGTGTGGAGATCCGGCGCGGCAGGCTCCATTGATACTGCGATTTCCGAGTTGCGAGCCGTGCTCGGGTCTGACATCATCCCTCCGCGTGCGCGCCGGATCTCGGTTCCGGCTGCAGCTGTGGCGCTGGATGCGTTGCAATTGGTTGAAGCTCTGGTCAATACCGATCTTCGGGAGCGCGCTATCGCCCTCTATCGAGGTCCCTTCCTGGACGATTTCAAAGCACGTGGAAGTTCCGATACATTCGTAGACTGGATTGCGAAGACCCGCGCCTCACTTGAAAATGCCTTCCAGCAGCTATGTGACGCTGAGTGTGTCGCGGCTGCGAGCGCAGGGCGATGGGAGCGCGTGCTAGAGGTGGCGGATCACGCCCAAGCGAAGAGCCCAGATTGGGCCCGGGGATCAGGATGGCGGGATCAGGCCCGACAGGTGCTAACCGCCGGAATAAACTCCACCTGTATGCCGCAGATGGTGCCGCCTTTGGAAGTCGATAACCCGGGGCATGTGCACGAGCAGCCCGCCGCTACGCCGGCGTTACCGGTCAGCAGGTCCTCTGGACCCGTGCAGGGTGTCGTCGGCCGAGCGGCGCTGGCTGGCCTGACGGCAGCACTGCTCATGTCCGCAGCGTCCGAGTGGATTCGGGGATCGAGGCGGGCGGAGCCGCTGGTGCGAATGCCGCCCATCCACGCCGACGAGCTTCCCGCGCCCGGCTCTCCGGTTCGCGGCCTATCTGACTGGATGCGGACCGACGGGCGGTGGATCTATTACCGGTATGAGCAGTACATGCCTGGTGCATGCCACCACAAGACCATGGCTGTCGGGAACTTCGACCTGGACGGCTGGGATCAAGGGGTTCGGGTGGTGTGCCTGAACTCCGCGTGGCTGGCAGTGGACGGGCAGCTCCTCGTCGAGCGGTTTTCTCTTGCTCCCGAGACCACCTACTGCTTGCAGTTCCTGTACGTCGACCACGGAACCAGTTACTGGGGGCAGCACGGCGCCCAACGGGCTCCGGGATTGGATTCCATTCGCGTAGTAGCCCCTGGCGGCGAGTACAATATCGGTTGGGCTATCCTACGCGGCCCAGTCGG
>DASVVI010000037.1:0-8638 GCA_036386635.1 Longimicrobium sp. | reverse complement strand
AGCTCCTTCGTCTCGGTGAACGGCCCGTCGATCACCGTCCGCTCCTTGCCGTTGAAGCGCACGCGCTTCGCCCGCGAGGTCGGGTGGAGCCCCTCGCCCGAAACCATCACGCCCGCGTTCACCAGCTCCTCGTTGTACTTCCCCATCTCGGACAGGAGCGCCTCGGTCGGCATGACGCCTGCCTCGGAATCGGCATTGGCCTTCACCAGAACCATGACTCGCATCGGTCGTATCCTTGTAATCGGTTGGGGATCTGTACCGCGTTCTACCTGTACGTCGAACGAGCCGCGGCGGAATCGACACGCCGCGCGCGCGGAAGGCGACAGAGTAGCCGGGCAGTGTGATGCGATCAAGTTCCGGCGGCGCACAAGAGAGCGGCCCCGAGCCGAAGCACGGGGCCGCAACTGTTCTTCCGCCAACGCGCGAGCTAGCCGGGGAAGGGCGAGCTCGACTCCGGCTGGGCCTCGCGGCGGGGCTGGCGCACGCGGGGCGGGCGGCCAAAGGTGGACTGTACGGTCAGGTGCAGCGCGCGCGAAGTCTGCGCCCGCTCCGTGATCTGGAGGACGTTGTCGTCGCCGGCGCGCACGCGGAAGCGCTGCGTGTTGAACGGGTCGGAGAGGCGCAGCGACACGTTCAGCTTCTCGCCGTAAAGCTTCTGCCGCACGGACAGGTTGGCGATCGAAAATGCTTCGAAGCGGCCACCCTCGATGGCCATCGGTGCGCGGTAGAAGTACGATGCGCTCAGCGAAGTCCGCGGGCTCACGTTGAGCGTGCCGTTGAACCGCGCGGACCACGTCACCGCGTTCGACGAGATGGCCGACTCGCCGCCGCCGTCGGTCACCATCTGGAAGATGTTGAAGGCGGCCAGCCCGTTGAACGCCTGCCCCAGCCGCATCGTCCCGTTCAGGTCGGCGCCCCACGAGCTGCCGGTCTCCAGGTTCTTGAAGCTCACCGAAGTGACCTCGCGCCCCGCCACCGTGTCGGCCGTGTTGATGATGAAGCGGATGACGTCCGTGGTGCGGCGGTAGAAGGGCGAGAGCTGGACGGTGCCCAGCTTCATCGACTGCTGGAGGCTCAGCTCCAGCGCGTCCGTGTACTCCGGGTTCAGCCGCGGATTCCCCAGGAAGACGTTCTGCTGGTCGAAGAACGCGGGGAACGGGTTCAGCTCCTGCGTCCCCGGCCGGCGGATGCGGCGCGAGTAGCTCAGCTTCACCTGCGTCCGGTCGCTCAGCTTGTGGCTGACGAGCCCGCTGGGGAAGAAGCTGACGTAGTCGTACGGAAAGCGCTCGCCCGTGTCGGCCAGCGAGAAGTCGCGGCTGGCGTACTCCGCGCGCAGCCCGGCCTGCAGCTCCGTCTTCGGCCCGCCGCGGCTCAGCACGCCGTAGACCGCGTTCACGCTCTCGTCAAACTCCAGCGCGTTGCTCAGGTCGCTGCGCACCCACTGGCCGGTGCCGAGCGGGTCCTTGAGGACGGTGTAGTCACGATCCAGCGCGCGCGTGTTCCCCTTGTACCCGGTCTCCAGCTTGAGCTGTGGCGAAAGCGAGCGCGTGTAGTCCACCTGCGCCGTGAGCTGCCGCGCGCGCGAATCGGTGACGTTGTTCTCCGCATCGAGCTGCAGGCCGCCGGCCGTCGTCTGGCGGAAGAGCGCGGTGCGGTCGTCGTCTTCCAGCTGGTTGATGCGCACCTCCGCCGCGATCTCGTGCCGCTGCGGCTGCAGCGTGCGCTTGAAGGCGAGCGTGTAGTCCAGCATGCGCGCGTCCTGGTCCGAGTCGCGCACGCGGTCGTACGCGTCCAGCAGCAGGCGGGTGGCGTCCAGCTCGGTGTACGCGCTGCGCGACTCCTCGGTCGATCCGCGCGAGTTGAGCTGCAGCGCGTTGGACAGCACGTCGCGCTCGCTCAGCCGGACGTCGACCGCCGCGTTGAGGTTGTGCCCCCCGTTCCCGTTGCTGCCGCGGATGTCCTGCTCGGTGAAGGAGAGCGGCGCCTTCAGCGCGCCGAGTCGCGTGCGGTCGTTGATCCCGACGAGCGCGCGGTCGTCGCTGGTGAAGCCGTAGTTGAGCGAGAAGGTGGCGGGCCCGCGCTGGTACCCCACGTTCCCCGCCGCCGTGTAGCGGTCGGCCGTGGATGCGCCCAGCGTGAGCCCGCCGCTCAGCCCCAGGTCCACGTTCTGCTTCAGCACGATGTTGATGATGCCCGCCATCCCCTCCGGATCGTACTTGGCGGACGGATTCGGAACCACCTCCACGCGGTCCAGCGTGTTGGCGGGAAGCTGCTTCAGGTAGCCGGCGAGCTGCGACCCGCGGATGGGCGACGGGCGGCCGTTGATCTGCACCACGACGTTCTCGTTGCCGCGCAGGCTCACCTTGCCGTCCGCGTCCACCTGCACCGAGGGCACCGCCTCCAGCACCTCGCTGGCGTTGGTGGCCGCCGGGGCGACGTCGCGGGTCTGGTACGTGTTGCGGTCGGGCGCGATGGTGACGGCCTGACGCTGTGCCGTCACCTCCAGCCCCTCCAGCAGCACGGCCGAGCGGGCCAGCCGCACGTTCCCCGCATTCGCGCGCGGCGATGCCTCGGCCACGGTCAGCTGGCTCGTGGTCTGCGCCGTGAAGCCCATCATGCTCACGCGCAGGTAGTACGTCCCCGGGCGCAGCCCCTGGATGCGGAACGTCCCGTCCGGCCGCGCGATTGCGCCCGCGACGAGCGCCGAATCGCGCGTGCTCAGCACCGCCACGCTGGCGCGGGCTACGGGCGCGCTGCTCCCCGCATCCACCACCGTCCCCCGGATCTCACCGGGCCCGGCGGCGGGCGGCTGCGGGGCGGGGCGCTGCGCCGCGGGCGGCTGCCCCGGAGTTTGGGCCTGGAGCGCGGGTGCTCCCAGCGCTGTGATTGCGAGAGTGGCGAAAAGGAACCGGTGCATGGGAAGCACCTCCGGAAGGGGGATGGAGACCCGCCACGGCCATGCCATGACGATCCCCGGCGAGCGTGCCGCGAATGCGGACAGAGGGCGCTACGGCTCCTCCCCTGCGCGAGTTTCGCCCCTCCCAGGTTCCTAATCAAACGCAAATGACCCCCGCTCGCGCGAGGGCCGTGGGTCCGAAGAGTTCGACGCCGAGCGTCCGGGTATCACTTTCTTAGCGCGGAGATCTACTGGTGATCAGGAGCACCAGTGAGCAACGCGAGTTAGTGCAGGCATTCAACGTACAAAGCTTGCTTTCATCTCCCATGCTTTGTAAATTCCAGGGAGTGGCCCTGTTCTCCGCGAAGTTCCAAGTTCCACTTGGAATCCGTCTTCGGACGTAGCGGAAGCGGGGCCACTCCTTTATTACCTTCCCCGCTTTCCTCGCGAATTGTCGATTACCGCTTCCCGAGGCACGAACAGCCAGTGCCGGTAGGGGTGTGTCCAACGGTCCACCGGCCCCCCGGGCGTTCCCGTACTGATTCCGATGTTGAAGTGCGGATAGATCTGTCGAACACGCGCGTTGATGTGCTTGTAAAGCTTCTCCTTCGCGATCGTTCTGGCTCCGCGCTGATGGGCCCCGTCCGCCTTCTCTTTGTGCTTGTTGTTCAGACGGAACTGCATTGCGCCGAGCACCACATCCAGGCACTGTAAGATGATATGGTCGTGGGAACGCACTTCCGCGATCTGATCCTGCGGCACCAGAATCTTCGCTGCGCGAAACTGACGCGAGTTTCCCAGTCCTGCCACATGCTGCTTGAAGAGCGCGTTCTTTTCCCGTGTGTCCGGAAGGTTGTCGAGATAGATCCGGAGCCGGATCGGTTCGCCCGTGGGATTGCAGTGCCGCAACCCGAACGCGTGTTTGAGGAACTGATAATACAAAAGATGATAGGTATGCTCCCGTTGATATGCAGTCAGGTCCCTTCGCACATTGCGGGTCTGGGTGAACATGATCCTCACCTTGATGTGGCCATCCCGCACCAGGTCGAAGAAGAAGTCGATTAGCCGGAGGTAGCGATCGAGATATCCTGAGCTCACCTTCTGCCACTTGACCTCGGCGTTAAAACCCACCTCGCTCGCTACGCGCCTCAGTTGGGTGTTGACGTGCTCGACTACACCGGAGCGCACCAGCGCCCCGCCGTAAAAATTTGCGTAGAACTGCCCGCTCTTGTCCGATTCGTCGGTGTAGATGACGAGTTCCTGGCTCACCGGGCCGCCTTGAAGCACGGGGGAAAGTATCTTCGGGATAACTTCGGTGTGAGTCGCGATGGAGCGCAAGCCCCTGAGAAAGTGCTTAGGGTTCTACATCTGATTCGTGGGCAAGCGCGCGAGGAGTACGACGACAATCGACGTGGAGACAATCTGATGGAGATCCTTGTGCGTCCAATTCACACGGAGGACGATTACGATGCGGCGCTCGCGTTCGTCGATACGTTGATGGACGCTGAGCCGGGCACCCCCGAGGGCGACCGGCTAGACGTGTTGTTGACATCTATCGAGGCCTACGAGGCGCAGCGCTGGCGCGTTGCCCCTCCTGCGCGGCCGAAAGCGTAGTCCTACTCGCGACAACGCCTACGGCCGCCGAGTGCCGGTGAGGAAGTTGGTCACCTCGTGAGCGAAGCGGTCCGGCTCGTCCAGGTAGGTGAAGTGGCCGCTCTCGGGGAACTCGACGAAGCGTGCGTTCGGCAGGCGGCGGGCGAGGATGCGCTGCGGCTCCATCCCACCGACGGCGTCGTAGCGGCCGACGATGACCTGCACGGGCATGGTGAGCCGGTCCAGGCGGGTGAAGCGGTACTCCAGGAGCCCGGCCCTGAAGAGCGCGCGCGACATCTCGCCCGTGTTGGAAAGCGCGCTGGCGCGGTCCAGCCCTTCCAGCCTCGCCTTGGACACGGAGTCGCGAAAGACCCCCGCGTCGTTGAACGCCTCGCGATCCTTGCCGTTCAGCACGCGGAACTCCAGCTCGCAGTCGCTGCGCCGCTTCCCCTGTTCGTCCAGCGTATCGCTCAGGATGCGCTCGCGGAGCGCCGGGAAGCTCGCGATCAGCCGGTCGCGGCGGGCGCGGCACTGCAGGCGCGTGTCCCACAGCCCGTCCGCGTACACGATGCGCGACACGCGCTGGGGATACTTCGCCGCGTACTCCAGCGCCATCAGCGCGCCGAACGAGTGGCCGATCAGCGCGATCCTGGGTGCGCCGAGCTCCCTGCGCAGCCCCTCGATGTCCTCCACCATCGTGGCGATGGCGTAGTCGCCGCTCGCCGGCCGTTCCGACCGGCCGGTGCCGCGCGGATCGAAGTACACCATCTTCAGCCGCCGCTCCAGCCGAGGTCCCTGCACCGCCGCGAAGTCGTAGCTGTTGCGCCCCGGCCCACCCGGCACGAACACCACCGGCACCGACCCGCTCCCCGCCACCCTGTACCAGAGCCGCGCCCCGTTGATGACCGCGGTGTGCTCGCCCGTGCTCGCCCCCGCCTGCGCGGCCGCCGGCAGGGCCGCGAGCGACAGCGCGAGCGCAACGCTCATCCCACGCACCCATGCGCGGGCGTGTCGCACGCGCGGGACATGGTTCACGATGTGGATCATCATATCCTCCCTGTTCTCGCTTCCAGGAACGTCCCCGCGCGCCCAGCCATTTGGGGCCTTGCGTCTCGCCGAGAGATACGGAATCTCCGATGAAGCGTTTCGCCCTCAGGCTTTATCCCGATATCGTGCTCCCTCGGTCGGTGTGCAACGAGGTGTTCCAACGCCGAGCGTCGGGGAACGCGAAAGCGGCGGGGTCTCGCCCGCCGCCTTCGTCCTGCCCGCGATGCGTTCAGCGAACGACCTACTGCGACTTCAGCGTCTCCGCGGGGCTGATGCGCGAGACGTGGCGGGCGGGGAGATAGCAGGCGACCAGGGCGACGGCCATCAGCAGGAGCGCGACGGCGGCCATGAGGAGCGGGCTGCTCGCCTCCATGTTGGGCCACGCCGCCCCGATCAGACGCGAGAAGCCGAAGGCGCCCAGCAGCCCGAGCGCGGAGCCGACCAGCGCGAGCTTCGTCCCCGAGGTGAGCACCTTGCGGGTGATGTCGGTGGCCACGGCGCCAAGCGCGAGGCGGATGCCGAACTCGGTGGTGCGCTCCGCGACTGCGCGGGAGATGACGCCGTAGATACCCAACGACGCCAGCCCCAGCCCGAGCAGCCCCAGCGCGGTGAGGATGCGGCTGAGCACGCCCAGGCCGTAGTTGGCCTGCGCGATAGTGGCGCCCGCTGGCCGCAGGCTGCGCACCGGCAGATCCGGGTCGAGCGACATCATCGTGGTGCGGATGCTCTCCACCACCACGGCCGGCGCGGCCCCCGCTGTGCGCACGGCGATCTCGTTGGCAGGGCGCGGCTCCTGCGCCATCGGCTGGTAGAGCTGGTAGCTCACGGAGCTCTCCTCCGGCAGGGCCGACTCGACGTTCGCCGCCACGCCCACGATGGTGCCCCACTCCAGCCGCTCGCCGCCCGCGCGCGCGATGCGCCGGCCGAGCGGATCCTCGCCGGGGAAGAGGCCCTGGGCCATTCCCTGGCTGATGATGAACACCCGCGGCGAGCCGGCATTGTCGCCGTCGTTGAAGGCGCGCCCGCTCACCAGGCGCGCGCCGACCGTCTCGAAGTAGTGAGGACTGACGCCGTTGATGACCGCGCCGGGCTCCTGGCCGGGCTGCGGCGCCGGCCGGCCCGCGACCACGTACTTGCGGAGCTCGCCGAGGCCGAAGAAGGGCATCGCATACGAGAGGCTGGCGGACTCCACGCCGGGGAGCGCTTTGAGGCGATCCAGGGCCTGCCGCTGAAAGCCCTCGATCTCCCCGCTCCCCGGGTACCTGGCGGCGGGAAGGAGGATGGAGCCGCTCACCAGCCCGTCGGAGCTCCAGCCGTAGCCGCGCGTGTTCAGCTCGTCGACCCCGCGGATGAAGAGGGCGGCGCCCGCGAGCAGTACCAGCGCGAGGGCGAACTGGGCCACGATCAGGACGTGGCGGAAGCGCTGGTGGCCGCGGTCGCCGGTGTTGCCGCGCGCTCCCGCCCGAAGTGCGACGTTCGGGTCCAGCCGCAGGGCGAAGAGCGCGGGGGCCACGCCGAACGCCACCGCCGTGAAGAGGCACGCTCCGAACGCCCACGCCAGCACGCGCCAGTCGAACACCAGGTCGAAGCCCAGCCCGCCCTCCCCCACGCTCTGCTTCTCCAGCCAGACGAAGGCCCATCGCGCGACGTAGACCGCGAAGGCGCCGCCCAGGAACGCCAGCAGCAGCGACTCCAGGAAGAGGGGGCGCAGCACCTGGAGGCGCGACGCACCCAGGGCGGAGCGCAGCGCCAGCTCGCGGGCGCGCGCCATGGTGCGGGCGAGGAGCAGGTTCGCGAGGTTGGAGCAGGCGATGAGCACCACGAAGCCGGAGAGCGCAACCAGCATCGTGATGACGGTCTGGCCGGTGCCGGGGAGGAAGGAGTCGGCGAGGGGCACCGTGCGCCATGTGCTTCCCACGTGCACCACCGGGTGAGCGGCCGTCAGCCGGCGCCCGAATGCTGCGACGAGCCCCGCCGCCTCGGCCTGCGTCACGCCGGGCGCGCGCCGTCCGACCAGCCGGATCCACGCGGAGCCGCGGTCGCGCATCTCCTTCGCATCCAGGGCGAGCGGCTTGAAGAGGTCGGTCGCGTTCAGGTGCCGCCAGTCGCTGAAGTCCTCTGGGAGCACGCCCACGATCTGGTGGACTTCGCCGTTGACGCGAACCGTGCGGCGCAGGACGCCGGGGTCACTCGCCAGGCGCTCCTTCCAGAAGCGGTGGCTGACGATGAGGACGCGGTCGTTTCCCGATAGCGTTTCCTCGGGGCGGAAGGTGCGGCCGATCCGCGGGCCGCTGCGGAGGGTGGAGAAGAGGTTCGGCGCGGCGCGCATGCCGCGGGCCAGCTCGGCGGGCTTGCCGGGCTCGGAAAGGTTCATCTCCGCGGAGCCGTACGCGGCGATCTCGCCGTAGCCGCGCAGCTCGCGCTTCAAGTCCAGGTAGTCGGCCGGCGAGATGTTCCCATCCTGATCCGACGGAGTCGCGCGGTAGATGCGCTCCAGCTCGTCGCTGGCCGGGTACGGCGGCGGGCGAAAGACGTACCCGTTGAGGACGCTGAACATCGACGTGTTCGCGCCGATCCCGAGCCCCAGCGTTACGATTGCGACGAGCGTCAGCCCCGGCGAGCGGAGCAGCGACTTGAAGGCGAAGCGGAGGTCACGGAGTATGACGGGCTCGGAGGGCATGAGCGTACCTCGCGTTCGGAGGAGGAGGGCCTTGCAGGCCGGCGCCGCGCCCGGTTGTCGATCGGAGGGCGGGGGTGCGCGGCGCCCGTCGTCTACAGTGGCGAAGCCCGTGCCTCGCCTCAGCTCCTCGCAACGCAATGTTGTGCAACGACTTAGATAATGCAGGCCCGCGCAGGCTGCCCATTCGCGGGAAGCGGCCGTCCCACAAACGGACGTTGGCGCCCGCACCTCAGCGCCGAGTGGCGATGGCTCTTGGAACACGCGGTGCGAGTCAAGCCATCGGATGAGCCGGAATGAGCCCCGGATGGAATGAGCCGGAATGAGCCGGAATGAGCCGGTAATGAGCCGGAATGATCCGGTAATGAGCTGGTAATGAGCCCGTGTGAGGCGGTTGTAAGCCGGCAACACGGTCAATTCGCCAT
>DASVVI010000036.1:0-10964 GCA_036386635.1 Longimicrobium sp. | reverse complement strand
CGGTCGATCAGCTTGCGGATGAACTCCTCCGACGCGCGCGAGATGGTCAGCGAGGTGACGTGGATCCCCAGGCGGCCGGCGTGCTCCGTCATCGCCCCCCAGCCGCCGCCGATGTCCAGAAGGCGGTCGCCCGGCTGCGCGCCCACCGAGTCCAGCGCGAACTCGATCTTGCGCGTGATGGCGTCCTCCAGCGGCTCGTCGTCGTGCTCGAAGATGCCCTGCGAGTAGCAGCGGTGGCGCGTGTCCAGGAAGCTGAGAAAGAACTCGGAGTCGTTGTCGTAGTGCTCGGCGATGAACGCGGCGTCCGCCTTTGTGCGCCCGAACATCAGCGGGCGCAGGAAGCGCCAGGCGTAGCGGAGGGGGTGGCGGTCGCTGAGCGACTCGCGGATCTCGAAGGCGCGCTCGAATTCCCCTTCCACGTCCAGGCTGCCGTCCACGTACGCGTCCGCCACCGCCAGCTTGTCCATGGAGGCGAGCGCGGCGGCCGCGCGCTTGTCGCGGATCACCAGGGTGAACACCGGCGCGCCGTTCCCAAAGGAGCGGAGCGAGCCGTCCATCATGCGGATGGCGAAGGAGGGCGCGCCCGTGGCGGCGATGCGGCGTTCCACCTGGCGCAGTGCGGGGATGGCGGTGGCGATCATGGCGTGGGGGAGGGTAGGGTGGGGGCCGCGCCGGAGCCCAGCAGGGCATCCAGCCGGCCTGCTTCGCGCCACCCGGCGATTGCCTGGCGCGCGTGGTCGTATCCCGCCTCTACGATCTCGTCCAGGCGGGGGAAGTCCATCATCCCGAACCGCTCGATCGGCGGCCGAAAGGCGAAGTCGGCGTCCAGCAGGGTGACGCGCTGGCGGTAGGTGGCGTGCAGGACGGTGGCCCGCATCGCCACCTCCAGGAGCGAGGGGAAGCGCACGCGCGCCCCGCCCATGAAGCGCGCCCGCAGCACCTCCCACGCGCTGGGCACTCGCTCGCAGGTGAACCCTTCGTCGGACTCGATGGACACCTCGGCGGCGAAGACGGTGCCGCACCCCAGCTGCCGCGCGACGTCCACGGGGACGTTGTTCACGAGGCCGCCATCCACCAGCAGATGGTTGCCGTGCAGCACGGGCACGGCGAAGGCGGGGAGGGAGCTGCTGGCCAGCACCACGCGCCGCACCAGCCCCTCGCGGTGCACCACCATCTCGGCCGCCGTCAGGTCGCTGGAGACGCAGAAGAAGGGCGTCCACAGGTCCTCCACCTCGAGGTCGCCGTGCACCTGCTTGCCGGTGATCTCGGGGAGGCGCGTCCCCACCAGCGAGAGGACCGGGAGGGTCCATCCCTTGTGCGGCGCCATCTTGAGGTAGACGTGGCGCTTGGCCTCCACGATGCGCGCCGCGTCGAACCCCTGTGCATACTGCGCGGCCACCAGCGCCCCCATGCTGGTGCCGCCGATGAGGTCGATGGGGATGCCGGCCTCGTCCATCGCGCGCAGCATGCCGACGTGCGCCAGCCCGCGAGCCCCGCCGCCCCCCAGCACCACGCCCACCGTGCGCCCGGCCAGGAGGCGCGCCACCCGCCCGAAGTCCCCGTCGCGGTCCCAGCGCACGTGCTGGTGGCCGTCCACGCCGCGATCCTGCAGCCAGGCGCGCGTCCTGGAAGGCGCCTTCGATCCGTCCGGGTGCACCAGGACCAGGGTGCGCGGGGCGGGGAGCCGCCCGTCGTCCGCGGCGGCGAGCGAGCGTTCCAGGTCGCTTGGCTTCGAGTCGGCGCGGGCATCGGCGACGAGGAGGACGCGGTCGGCTCGGCGCAAGCAGCGGCGCGTCCAGGCGGTGGGGCGCTCGTCCGCCTGGTAGAGCACGAAGCGGTTCGCCGTCTCCTGCCCTTCCAGCCAGGCGAGCAGGTGCGCCACCTCGTCGCTTTCCCACGCCTGCGCGATGCCGGGCTCGGCCATGCGCGCCTCCACCTCCGCCGCGTCGAGGCGCAGGACGGAGCCGTATGGCGCGAGCGCGTGCGCCAGCCGCTCCACGAACTCGCGGGTCGGCACGCCCGGCGTAGCGGGGAGGATGGCGACTGCGGAGACGCGCGGCGGGCCGGAGGAGGGCGGCCGGTGCAGCCGCTCCGCCAGCCGGAAGGCGACCGCGCGCAGCAGCCCCGGCCTGCGGGTGGAGAGGGCGTCGAACTCGGCGGGGGTGAAGCCGACCAGGACGCTGTCGCGCACGGCCTCCACGCGCTCGGGGCGCCGGTCGCTCCCGAAGAAAGCCGCCTCGCCGATGCTCTCCCCCGGCCCCGCCTCGCCCAGCACGCGCGGCAGGTCGTCGGCGCCCCAGGCCACGATGCGCACCCGGCCGCTGAGCACGAAGTACAGCTCTCCGGCGTGGGTGCCCTGCTCGAAGAGGAGCTCGCCGCGCGCGCGCTGCATCCACCCCGCCGTCGCCTCCACGTCGTCCAGCAGCGCGCGGTCGAAGGCGCCGAACACCCCGTGCAGCCGGCAGAGGAGCTGCCTGTGCCGCACGCGGTCGCGCGCTTCGCGTATTTCGGGGAACTCGGCGACCAGGCGGTCCGCGTCGTGGCCGTCCACGCACGCCAGCCGCACGTACGAATCCGCCACCAGCGCCAGCGGCCCGCCGGTGCCGGCGAGCACCTGCATCTCGTCCAGCGCCTCCCCCGCCTCGAAGCTCCGCACGGTGACCTCGGGCGCGCCGGGGGCACGGTCCACGGCGCGCAGCCGCCCCTCCAGCACGAAGTACAGCGCCTGCGTCGGCTGCCCCGGCCCGAACAGCGCCTCCCCCTTGCCGAGCGCGACGGTGCCCGCCGCCGACGCCAGCGCCGCCGCGGCATCGGGGCTCAGGGCGCTCCACGGCGCGTCGAACTGGATCGGGTCCGGGAGGGTGGACGCGTCGCGGGTCATGCGCGTCGGGTGTGGTACGGAAGGGGGCGGGTCACGGCGAGACTAGCAGGATAGTGCGCGACGGCGGGGACTGCAATGATTGCGGGGGGCCCTCACCCCCGCTCGTTCCTCGCTGCCCCCTCTCCCGATAACAGGAGAGGGCTGCGCCCTCCTGTCCTCGAGAGAGGGGGCGGAACCCCGATGCCCTCGTAGGGGCGCGATTCATCGCGCCCGTGTCACGGGCTGCCCCGCCGCCCGCCCTGCGCACCAATGTCCGTGGGGGCAGACCCGCGTGTCTGCCCACCCTTGCCGCCACCCCAATCCCCGATCTTCACACCAGACCTCGTAGGGGCCGCCCCGCGTGGCTGCCCGTGCCCACCCGCGCGCCGAACCACGCCACCACGCACCCACGACCACTTGCCCTACCGCGGTACGTCGTCGCGGCGGCCGGGGCGCAGGGGGACGATGGTCGCGGGGCCGGCGTGCGCGGGGCGGGTGAACCCGGTCACGCGCGCCAGGTCGAACACCTTGAGGCCGGCGCCCGTGATGTCATCCATCCGCAGCACGCGATCGTCCCTCGGCAGCGCGACGTACAGGCGGTCGTACATGTCCGTGGCGACACCGCGCGGGGAGTTGATCCCGGTCCTGTACTCCGCCCAACCCGCGCCCGTGATGTCGTCGATCTTCACGATGCGGTTGTTGAAGAAGTCGGATGCGTAGATCCGTCCCTTGCTGTCCACCGCCAGCCCCGTGATGGAGTTGAACTGGCCCCTCCCGCTTCCCTGCGACCCGAACGCCGTCCATCCATTGCCGGTGATGTCGTTCATGCGCACGATGCGGTTGCCGTCCGCCACGTAGATCCGCCCCATCGGGTCGATCGCCGTGTGCTCCGGGTACATCAGCTGCCCCGGCCCCGACCCCGGCCCGCCCACCAGCCGCAGCTCGCGGCTCGCCATGTCGTAGCGAAAGACCTGCTTGGTGGAGCTCAGCACGCCGTACATCACCAGCCCCGTCGCGTCCACGTCGAAGTCGATGGCGTTGTGGAGCCGCCCGTCCAGCATCTGCCAGCCTGGGGAGGGGAGGAGGACGCGCGTCTGCGGCACCCCTCCCGGAACCAGCGCGATGAGCCGCCCCTGCGGCCCCAGCCCCAGCCGCGGCGCCGTCGTGGTGTTCGACGAGCGGAAGTCGCTCGCCAGCTCCTGCACCGCCGCGCCCGCCATGTTGTCGATCCGGATCGCGTGCCCGGTGTTGAGGCCGATCAGCAGGGGCACGTCCGGGCGCGGTGTCACGAGCGGGATGGCGCGCACCGGCGGCCTCCCGGCGACGGGCGTCCCCGCGCGCACCACCTGCGCGGCGGCGGGCGAGCCGGCGAGGATCGCGATGACGAACAGGGTGTGGGCGATGGAGTGGCCACGCATGAGTCCTCCGGGGGCGGAGAGCCGCGGGCGCGGGGTGCGCCTGCGACGGGCGGGGCTGCGTGTAGCAGATCGGGGCCGGCGGGGCAATATGCGGCGAGCCCGTTCGGCAGGGAAGGGGGTGGCGAGGGTCCCGGAGAATCGCAATATTTTACCATCGTCTCCGCGGTTCAGGCGTCCGTCGAGGGCTCCGCACGGGATGGCGAATCCCGCTCGATCCAACCGTTTTCCCAATCATCTCCAGGAGAAGTACCACATGAGGCTCCCTGCGTTCGCGGGTGTGGTGTTGACGCTGTCGCTGGCGGCGTGTTCGGTCCAGGCCGCGCTTCGGTTCAGCCCGGAAACGGCCGACAGGTCCGTGGTGTCGCGCTACGACGAGTTCAAGAACGAGAACACGGTGGTCGCCAACGGCGGCATCGCCATGCCGGGCAGGGACCCCCTGACCCCCGGGCAGCTTTTGATGACGACGACCTCCTTCACGACCCCGGGGCGCGACGCCAAGCCGCCGCGCGACGTCGTGTTCATCATGCAGACGCGCAGCTTCGACGGCTGGCAGTACCTGCGCAACAGCGAGCTGATCTTCATCAGCAACAAGGGCGACCGCGTGAACCTGGGCGAGGCGGATCACGACGGCGAGGTGAGCGCCGGCGGCGGGATGGTGCAGGTGAAGGAGGCGCTCGGCTACTCGATTCCCATCGCCGATCTGCGGCGGCTGGCCGCGGCGGACACGCTGCGCGCCCGCGTGGGGAACACCGAGTTCGTCCTCCCCGGCGACCAGGCGCAGGTGATGGTGTGGCGCGCCCTTCTCCGCCGCATCGACGCGCTCCCGCAGCAGTAGGCCGGCGCCCCCGCCGCAGAGATACAGAGCCACAGAGAGAACAGCCCAAAGGCTTTTCTCCTGTGGCTTTCAGTTTCCTCTGACGTTCTCTGTGTGAGGCTGTTACTTCCCCAGGCTGCGGATCTCCTGCGCCCGCGCGCGGCTCACCGGCACGCGCGCGCCGTCCAGCATCTCCGCCTCCAGGTTGCCGCGGGCGTCGGGCCTGAAGGCGCGCACGTGGTCCAGGTTCACGAGGTGCGCCCGGTGCACCCGCGCGAACCGGCGCGGGTCCAGGCGGGTGACGAGGCGGCTCAGGGAGAGGTGGAGCACGTGGCGGGCATTGCCGTCGTGGGCGATCACGTAGTCGCCGTCCGCCTCGAACCAGGAGACGCGCTCCACCGGCAGGGCGGCGAGGGCGCCGCCGATCCGCACGAAGAGCCGGCTGATGGGCCCTCCGCCCAGCGCGCCGCTCAGCCGCTCGATGGGGTCGGCCGGCGCCGGTTCGCCGAGGGCGGCGCGCACGCGCTCCATGGCGGCGGCCAGGCGCGTGGGGCCGAACGGCTTCAGCAGGTAGTCCACCGCGCCCAGCTCGAAGGCGGTCACCGCGTGCTCGGAGTAGGCGGTGGTGAAGATGACGAAGGGCGGGCGCTCCAGCCGGCGCAGCACCTCGGTGCCCAGCAGGCCGGGCATCTGCACGTCCAGGAAGACGAGCTCCGGCCGCAACGCCCCGATCCCCGCGACCGCCGACTCGCCATCGGCCGCCTCGCCCACGACCTCCACCCAGTCGAAGGCGCGCAGCATCGCGCGCAGGCCGGCGCGCGCGACGGGCTCGTCGTCCACCACGTAGCTCCTGATCTTCATCCCTTCCTCCCGCGCCGCGGCACCACGAGAACCGCCTCGTACCCGCCGTCCGCGGACGGGCCGCACGCCAGCCGCGCGGCGCCGCCGTAGAGCACCGCCAGCCGCTCGCGCAGGCGCGCCAGCCCCGTTCCCGTGCCGTTGGCCGAGGCACGGGCGGGGCCGTCGCCCGTGTTGCGCACCGACAGCGTCAGCTCGCGCGCGCTCCCCGCGGCGCTGACCACGATCTCGGTGGCGGCGACGCGAGGGGCGGCGCCGTGGAGCACCGCGTTCTCCACCAGCGTCTGCAGCGCGAAGGCGGGGACGCGCTCGCCGAGCAGGGCGTCGGGGAGATCCGCGCGCACGGCGAGCCGCTCGCCGAAGCGGATCCGCTCGATGGCCAGGTAGCGCGATACGAAGCTCCACTCGTCGCGCAGCGTCACCTCGTCGCGCTTCTCTTCCAGCGTCGTGCGCAGCAGGTCGGCGACGAGCTCCGCGGCCTCCGCGGCGCGCTGCGGCTCGATGGGGATGAGCTGCACCACCGTGTGCAGCGCGTTGAAGAGGAAGTGCGGCTGGAGCTGCGCCCTCAGCGCCGCGAGCTGCGTGCGCGCGGCCATGGCCTCGGCGCGGGTGGCGCGCGCGGAGCCCTCGAAGGCGAGCGTCACCCCGGCCACGATGGGGTAGAGGATGGTGCCGATGAACAGCATCTCGCTCCCCGGGCCGGCCATCCGCCGGACGGCTTCGAGCCGCGCCACGAACGGGACGCCCAGCAGCAGCGTCTCCCCCGCGCTCGACAGCAGGAGCCAGGCGGCGGCGGCGACGGGCGCGGCGGCGAGGTGCATCGCCAGGAAGCGGAAGCGGAACGGCCGCGGCCACGGAACCCGGCGCACCAGGCGGCTGACGGCGTAGGCCACCAGCAGCCCGGCGGGAATGCGGATGGCGCCGGTCCAGATCTCTTCCGCGGTGAACGACGACGCGGCCTCGCGGACGGAGTGTTGGATCAGGTAAAATGCGAGCAAGCGCGTATCGTGGGAAAGGGGGATGGCGGGGCGCTGGATGATGATATCCACACGCACGCCATCCCCGCGACGGCCCGCGCCGCCGTTCAACGGTCCCGATCTGCCATCCGGCGAAAAGCGGCTTCCGGGATGTCATGCGGCCCTCCAGCTTTGCGTCAGCCGCACGACCATTCCTCCATCCGCCACGGCCATGACACGTTCCATCCGACTCGCGCTGGCGAGCCTCCTCGCCCTTCCGCTCGCCGCCCCGACGCGCCATGATCCGGTCTGATGAACCGCGCGGTGGCATCCGCCGCATCTTCGGGCGCGGGGCCGCCGGGCCGTGGTCCGGGCTCGGCAGCGTGCCGCTCGACGTGAAGCTGGGATGCAGGATGCTGGTGAAGCACCCCGGGCTGACCATCGTGGGCGGGCTGGCGATGGCGTTCGCGGTGTGGGCGGGCGCCATCACCTTCGAGATGGTGTCGCAGTTCGTCCACCCCACCCTGCCGCTGGCGGACGGCCATCGCATCGTGCAGGTGCGCGTGTGGGACGCGGAGGAGGGCTTCGTGGAGCCCCGCGCCCTCCGCGACTACGCCGTCTGGCGCGAGGCGCTCACCACGGTCACCGACATCGGCGCCTTCCGCAACCACTCGCGCAACCTCGTGGCACCCGGCGGCGGCGCGAGCCCCGTGCAGGTCGCGGAGATCTCGGCCACCGCGTTCCGCATCGACCGCAACGCCCCGCTGCTGGGCCGCGTCCTGTCCCCCGCGGACGAACGCCCCGGCGCGCCGCCCGTGGTGGTGCTCGGCTACGACGTGTGGCGGACGCGCTTCGCGGGCGACGCGGGGGTGATCGGGCGCAGCGTGCGGCTGGGGGAAGGGTACGCCACGGTCGTCGGCGTGATGCCGGAGGGCTTCGGCTTTCCCGTGTCGCACGATGCCTGGATTCCGCTGCAGACCGACGTCCTGAACCAGCCGCCGCGCGACGGGCCGCCCGTCACCGTCTTCGGCCGGCTGGCGCCGGGCGTCTCGTTCGATGAGGCGCGGGTGCAGATCGCGGTGCTCGGCGCGCGCATGGCGGCGCAGCACCCCGCCACGCACCAGCACCTGCGCCCCCAGGTGGTGCCGTACACCTCGTCGTACGCGGAGATGACGCCCAGCAATCGGGCGTTCATGCTCTCGTTCAACCTCTTCGTGCTGATGCTGCTGGTGCTCGTCTGCGGCAACGTCGCGCTGCTGCTCTTCGCCCGCGCATCCGCGCGCGAGACGGAGCTCGTGGTGCGCAGCGCGCTGGGCGCCACCCGCGGACGCATCGTCGCGCAGCTCTTCGCGGAGGCGCTGGTGCTCGGCGCCGTGGCCGCCGCGGTCGGCCTCACCGCAGCGTACATCGTGCTGCGGCGCTGGGGGATGGAGTTCCTGGAGGGGAACCTGGGGCGGCTCCCGTTCTGGTACGACGTGCGCCTGTCGCCCGCGGCCGTGCTGTACGCGTGCGGGCTAACGCTGCTGGGGGCGGCCATCGCGGGCGTGCTGCCCGCGCTCAAGATCACCCGCGGCCTCAGCGGACGCCTGCGCCAGGCGACGGCGGGCGGCGGCGGGGTGCGGTTCGGCGGGGTGTGGACCGCCGTCATCATCACGCAGGTCGCCTTCACGGTCGCCTTCCCCGCCGTCACCTGGGTGGTGCAGCGTGAGCTGGCGCGCGTCCGCTCCTTCCCCGCCGGCTTCGCGGCCGAGCAGTACCTCTCCGCGCAGCTGGAGCTGGACGCGCCGAACGCGGGCGCCAAGCCCGACGCCGCGAAGTTCACCGCCACCCTCGAAGCCCTGCGCCAGCGCCTCGCCGCTGAGCCCAGCGTCGCCGGCGTCACCTTTGTCGACCGGCTTCCGCGCACGGGCCACGTGGAGCGCTTCGTCGAGCTGGACGAGCCGGCGCCCGCGCCGGGCCGCGCGCCCCCCGTGGTCGCTCCGCTGCGCGAGGTGAGCACCGCGCGCATCGACCCGTCGTACTTCGACGTGCTGCGCGCCCCCATCCTGGCCGGGCGCCGCTTCCACCCCGGCGACCTCTCGCCCGACTCGCGCGCCGTGATCGTGGACCGCGGCTTCGTGGACCAGGTGCTCCAGGGGCGCGGCGCGGTCGGCATGCGGGTGCGCTTCGCCCGCGAGCAGCGCGGCGGCCCGCTCGCCGACGACGCGCGCCCGTGGTACGAGATCGTCGGCGTGGTGGACGAGCTCGGCATGGGCGCGGCGACGCAGCACGGCCGCGCCGCGGGCTTCTACCTGCCGGCGGCCCCGGGAAGCGCGGGCCCGACCTTCGTCGTCCTCCACGCCCGCGGCGATCCGCTGACGCTCGCCCCCCGCCTGCGCGAGATCGCGACGGCGGTGGACCCCGCGCTGCGCATCTCGGAGGTGCAGCGCGTGGACCAGGTCACGAGCGGGGTGCTGTGGTTCCTGGGGGTGTGGCTCAGGATCACGCTGGCGCTCACCGGCATCGCGCTGCTCCTGGCGCTGGCGGGCATCTACTCGGTGCTCTCCTTTACCGTCGCGCGCCGCACGCGCGAGATCGGCGTGCGCGTGGCACTGGGCGCGAGCCCCCGCCGCGTGGTCGCCGCCATCTTCCGCCGCCCGCTGACGCAGGTGTCCCTCGGCGTCGTCGCGGGCGGAGCCGTCATCGCCGCCGCCGCGCTCACCTCCTCCGGCGGCGGCTTCACCGCCGGCCAGGTCGCGCTCCTGCTCTGCTACGCCGCGTTCATGCTGGGCGTCTGTCTGCTCGCCTGCGTCGTCCCCACCCGCCGCGCCCTCCGCGTCGAGCCGACGGAGGCGCTCAGGGCGGAGTAGCGGGAGACCTGTGGCGGGGGGCGGTTGGCAGTGGCCTACCTGGTTCGGCTATTCCGTCGCTTGTCCCATAGTCGTTGCAGGTCAGCCGCGCGCTCCGTTGCCCACATAGCGATGATCGAACGTGCCCCGGGTCAACGCGAGCCGGGCGCTTCGCTTCTGGGGTTCGTCCGAAGATTCCTTCCGGTTACGTTCGGAATCTTTCTTGCGCGCGCCGGGTACGCGCGCTTAACTATCATGCAGGGCGATGGTCTCCCGAACCTTGGATTTCTGCAACCTGTGGCAACGCTCACGAAGGCTCCTCTTGTCGAAGTTGTAACCCAGTTCCGATGGGGCTCCGCCTCCCGGGATGATGCTGGGGAGCTAGTCGCGTACGTGTTCTCTGACCACGAGAAGGAAAATCTCTTTTCTGCCCTCGAGCGCGTGATCATTGATGCAGGGTTCGTGGTTGTGGACCGATTCGCGAAAGAGGTAGAGGATGTGGAGTTCACCCCGGCGCGGGCGTATCGGCGAGAGCCGGGGGGGTGGCCGGCCATTCAGCTCGGCTTGGGAATGCTCTCGGTGCACCAAGACAACGACGGATATGACTGGCCGGACTATAAGTCCGAAGTTCTAGCGGGTCTTGACCTCCTGACAGAAGCTCTTGGTGCGTTCTACGGGCAGCCTCCATTCATTGGAGTCGAGCTGGCTTACATGGATGCGTTCATCCTCGGGGAGAGCGAAACTCCTTACGAGTTCTTGACGAAGAACCTGGCGGTAAAGCTAGTCCCACCGCGGCCGTTTTTCGCGGCCCCGTTTGTATCGAACGAACCAGCTTCGGCTTCGCTGGGTTTCGACTTCGCGCTCAGTGAACCGAATGGGGTGCTGAGACTGAGCTTGGAGTATGAGGAAGTTTTTGGTGGCCCAGGGTATACCATGGATACTCGCGTGCTCTCACTCAATCCTTCAGTCGGCTTTACGCGGGCAGGGATGGAGGATTGGTTGGAGGCCGCGCACCGTGTTCATCAACACACTTTCCGCACCTTGATCGAACCCGCTTACCTGAAGAGTCTCCAATGAGTCTCGCAACGCGTTCGTGGAAGCGCGGCACTCGGCAGCACCATTACTTCCTTACCGCGCGCGCAAGCCCCGGCCTGTGGGTCCGAGCCGAAGAGCGATCCAAACCTTTGCTGGTGCGAACCACACCAGAGGTCTCCGCGCGCGCAGCCCGGG
>DASVVI010000035.1:0-11727 GCA_036386635.1 Longimicrobium sp. | reverse complement strand
ACGTACTCGTCCAGCGTCTCCGGAAAGAGCACCTGCTGCTCTCGGTCCACTCCGGCGATGTAGCCCATGTTCGCTCCGCTCCAAGCCCCATTCTCTACCCCAGCACAATTTACACGCCGTACCGTGTTTTCACACGGGCTCGTATCGGGGGAGGGGGATGCGTCGTGGAGCGACGCTGGGGGAGAGGGCCCCCTTACCGGTTGCGCGTGCTGCTCATCTTCAGCTTGTACGCGCCGAGCCCGCCCGCGCCCAGGGAGCTGGCGCGCACCACGTAGTCGCCGTCCTCCGGGAGGGTGACTTCCAGGTGCGAGTTGGTGCCGTCCGGGCCGTCGTCGTTGCTGGAGATCTCCTCGAAGCGGCCGTTCACCAGCCGCCCCACCGCCACCACCGTGTCGAAGGCGTCGGACGTCAGGGTGAAGGTCACCGGCTCGTCTTTGCGGCCGCGGAAGCTCCAGTAGTCGTACAGCGCGCCGTCATCGGCTTCGGCGTCGCCGTCCTCCAGCGCGCCCTCTGCGTCCGTCTCCGGGCGCAGCGCCTGGGGGGTGGCGGGGCGGCTCGCCGGGCGCTCCGTCACCATCAGCGTGTACGGCCCGGTGGCGCTCCCCACCGAGTTGGCGCGGAGCACGTACTCGCCCTCCTCGTCCAGCGTCACCCGCATCCGCGAGTTGGTGCCCTCGCCTGCGCCGTCGTCGTCCGTGGACTTGGACACGAACTCGCCGCCCGTCATCCGCCCCAGGTTCAGAAAGGTGTCGAACGAGTCGGACTTCATCTCGATCGACAGGCGCTGCCCGGGACGGCCGGTCAGGATGTAGCTGTCGTAGAAGGTGTCGTCGTCCTCCAGGATGGCGTCCGTCTCGGAGAGCGAGCCCGTCACCGTCTGGCCGACGCTGATGGGACGGGGCGCGCCGGTGGAGGTGCGCGGCGCGTCCGCCAGGCTGAGCGTGAAGGCGCCCGTCTTCTCCGGGTCCAGCGACTGCGCCACCAGCAGGTAGGTGCCCGCGTCCTTGGGGGTGAAGCGGATGCGCGCGTCGGTGTCGCCGCCGTGATCGTCGTCTTCCTTGAGGACGTCGGTGATGCCGCCCACGTTGCGCGCCACGCGCAGGTACGCGTCGAAGTCCTTGGAGCGCATGACGATGACGTACGGGCGCCCCGCCGCGGCCTCGAAGCGGTACACCTTGAAGCGGCCCCGTTCGGTGGGGGTGGGATCGGACTCCGAGAGCGTGCCGTTGACCGTCTGCCCCGGGCGGATGGCGGGGTGGTTGGCCTGCGCCACGGCGGGAGCCGCCGCGCCCGCCAGGAGGAGCGCCGCCACGGCGCCACGTCGAATCGCGTTCATCGTCTTCTCGTTCCGGGGGAAGTGGGTGGCGGCCTTGGGGGCCGCCGGTCGGGAAAGGGTCACAGCCGCTCGACGATCAGGGTGTATGCCCCCGTTTCGCCGCCGGTGAGGGTGTTCGCGCGGATCACGTACGTGCCGGCGCGCGGAAGGGTGATCTCGATCTTCGCGTCGGTGCCGCCGCCTTCGTCGTCGTCGGTCTGGATGGACTCGAAGCTTTCCCCCGTCCCCTGCCCGATGGAGAGGAAGGCGTCGAAGTCCGGCGAGCGCATGGTGATGCGCAGCTTCTCGCCCGCGCGGCCCTCGTACACGAAGGCGTCGTAGTAGGAGTCGTCGTCCGCCTGCGCGTCGCTGTCGGAGAGCTGGCCGCTGACGGTCTGCCCCGCGCGGATCGCCTGCGCCCGCGGTGCCGGCGGCGGCGTGAAGGGGCGCAGGGCGATGGTGTACGCGCCCGTCTCGCCACCCTCCACGGAGTTGGCGCGGATGATGTACTGGCCGTCCTCCGGCAGCGTCAGGCGCACGCGCGCGTCGTTTCCGCCCGCGCCGTCGTCGTCGGACTCCAGGACGTTAAGCTCGGTGCCGTTGAGCTGCCCGACCGACAGGTGCGAGTCGAAGGCGGTGGAGCGCATCACCACTTCCACCCGCTCGCCGCGGCGGCCGGTGAAGCTGAAGTGGTCGAAGTACGACCCGTCGCCCATCTTGGGGTCGGATGCAGCCAGCGCTCCGCTCACCGTCTGCCCCATGCGGATCGGCGCGGCGACGGCGGCGGGGGTGCTCTCGTCCCCGTCGTCCTCCTCCTCGCCCCCCGCTTCGGCCATCAGGGTGTACGCGCCCGTCTCCCCCTCGCCCAGCGAGTTGGCGCGGACGGCGTAGTCGCCAGCTTCCGTAAAGGTGATCGTGACGCGTGCATCGGTGCCGCCGGCCGCGTCGTCGTCGCTCTCGATCTGCTCGAACTCGCTGCCCTCCATGCGCCCGACCGCCAGGTAGGCATCGAACGCGGAGGAGCGCAGGGTGAACGTCACGCGCTCACCCTGGCGGGCGCGAAAGGTGTAGAGGTCGTAGTGCGAGTCGTCCTCCGCCTTGGGATCGGTGGCGGAGAGCTCGCCGCGCACCGTCTGCCCGACGCGGATGGGGGCCTGGGCGTGCAGAGGAAGAGCGAAGGCCAGGACGGCCCCTGCTGCCAACAACGAATTTCTGAGCATCGCGATCGGGATGTGGTGGTGAGCTCGGGCGGTGCGGAGGTGCCCGGTGGAGGAGGGTGCGCCGTCGCCAATCTAGCGTGCGGCGTAAGAAAGAAAAGGCTTCTCTCCGGCGGTTGCGCGGGCGGCTCGCGCCATGGCGGGTGATGCGGACCGTTCTCCGCCAATGTTCGGTGCTTGAGGCGGGGTGGGGAGCATCGCGAGGCACGGGCAGCCACGTGGGGCGGCCCCTACGAGGGTTCGTGGCAGGATGCACGACGCCCCGGACGGCGGAGGCTGTCCGGGGCGTGGTGGATGTGGCGGTGATGCGGGTTACGCGATCATCAGCATGGGGTCTTCGAGGTAGCTCTTGAAGGTGCGGAGGAACTCCGCGCCGGTGGCCCCGTCGATCACGCGGTGGTCGCAGGTGAGGGTGACGCGCATCCGCGGGCGGATCTGCATCTCGCCGTCGACCGCCACGACCTTGTCCACCGAGGCGCCGATGGCCAGGATCGCGGCCTCCGGCGGGTTGAGCACCGCGGTGAACTCCTCGATCCCGAACATCCCCAGGTTGGAGATGGAGAAAGTGGAGCCCGTGTACTCCTCCGGCTTCAGCTTCTTCTCGCGGGCGCGCCCGGCAAGCTCCTTCACCTCGCGGCTGATCTCCGTCACGCCCTTGCGGTCGGCGTCAAAGATCACGGGGGTGATGAGCCCCTCCTCCACCGCCACCGCCACGCCGATGTTGACGCGGTCGTTCATGCGGATGGTGTCGCCCTGCCACGACGCGTTGACCCACGGGTGCCTGCGCAGCGCCCCGGCGACCGCGCGAATCACCAGGTCGTTGGGCGAGACCTTGACCCCGTCCGCGGCGAAGCGCTCGTTGATGCGCGCCCTCATCTTCACCGCCTCGCCCATGTCGATCTCGACGGTGAGGTAGAAGTGCGGGACGGGGCCGCTGGACATGGAAAGCCGCTTGGCGATGGCCTTCCGCATCTGCGACACCGGCACGTCGCGCCCGCCCGCCGGAGCGGCCGCCTGGGGCTGCGGCGCCGGAGCCGCGGCCTGCGGCTGAGCGGGCTGCTGCTGGGCACCGCCCGCCTGCATCGCCGCCTCCACGTCGCGGCGGACGATGCGGCCGCCGGGCCCGCTGCCGCGCATGGAGCCGACGTCCACCCCCACGTCGGCCGCCATGCGCCGGGCCAGCGGCGACGCCTTTACCCGCCCGTCACCGCCCGCGGGCGCGGCGCTCTCAGCCTGTGCGGCGGGGGCAGGAGCGGCGGGAGCAGGAGCGGCGGGAGCGGCCGGAGCCTCTTCCGCCTGCGGAGCCGCGGGCTCAGGAGCGGCCGGCGCGGGCGCGGCGGCTTCGGGAGCCTTTGCGGGTGCCGCCGGCGCATCGCCGCCGCCGGTGAAGGCGGAGACGTCCTCATCCGCCGCGCCGATGACGGCGATCACCACGCCGACGTTGGCCGTGTCGCCGTCACCGATCATCCGCTTGCGCAGGACGCCGGAGCCGCGCGCCACCAGCTCCATCGTCGCCTTGTCGGTCTCGACCTCGGCGAGGACGTCACCTTCCTTGACCTCGTCGCCCTCATTCTTGAGCCAGGTGCTGATCCGCCCCTCCTCCATCGTGGGGGAGAGGGCTTCCATGTAGACTTTCGTGGCCATTTCGAGCTCAGGGAAGTGCGTTAGTGCGTGAGTGCGTGAGTGCGTTAGTTGTGCGGGCGCAGCCGAGCAGCCGCTGCCGCAGGCGTGATCGCGCGGCGGGGGCAAATCCGGCAGCCCCACCCCCGCACTCACGCACTAACGCACTAACGCACTATCTGTAGAGCACCCGGTTCACCTTCTCCACCACCATCTCCGCGCTCGGCTTGGCGGCGCGCTCCATCGCCTTGGCGTACGGCATCGGCACGTCGGCCTGCGTCACGCGGAGGATGGGGGCGTCCAGCTCGTCGAAGGCCTCTTCCTGGATCAGCGCGGCGACCGTGGTGGTGATGCCGCCGAACGGCCACCCTTCCTCCAGCAGCACCACGCGGTTCGTCTTGGCGACGGTGCGCATGATCGACTCGGTGTCCAGCGGGCGCAGCGAGCGGAGGTCCAGCACGTCGGCCTGGATGCCATCCTTCTCCAGCTGCGCGGCCGCCTGGAGCGCCACGTGGATCATCTTGCCGTGCGTGATGATGGAGACGTCGCTCCCCTCGCGCTTCAGGTCCGCCACGCCCAGCGGGATGATGAAGTCGTCATCCTCGGGCACCTCGCCCTTGATGTTGTACAGCATCTCCCCCTCGAAGACGCACACCGGGTCGTCGTCGCGGATGGCGGCCTTGAGCAGCCCCTTGGCGTCCGCCGGGGTGCCGGGCACCACCACCTTGACCCCCGGATAGTGCGCCACCTGCGACTCCAGCGCCTGCGAGTGCTGCGCGCCCAGCTGCAGCGCCGCGCCGCTCGGCCCTCGGAAGGTGATGGGGATGTTGAACTGGCCGCCGCTCATGCTGCGCATCTTGCTGGCGGCGTTGAAGATCTGGTCGAACGCCAGGATCGCGAAGTTCCACGTCATGAACTCGATCACCGGCCGGATCCCCGTCATCGCCGCCCCCACGCCGAGCCCCGCGAAGCCCAGCTCCGTGATCGGCGTGTCCACCACGCGCAGCTCCCCGAACTGCTCCAGCAGCCCCTTCGACACCTTGTAAGCGCCGTTGTACACGCCGACTTCCTCGCCCATCAGGAAAACGTCGGGATCGCGCTGCATCTCTTCAGCGAGCGCCTGGTTCAGGGCCTCGCGATAGGTAATGACCGCCATCTTCAGCGATTCCTCATGTCGAAGTACAGGCGTCCGTTGACGTTCTCTTCGGCGTAGATCTCGGTGTACAGCTCGTCCACCGCGGGCTCCGGGGACTTCTCGGCGAAGTCGGCGGCTTCCTCGGAGATCTGCTTGACCTCGGCGTCCATCTTCTCCAGCTCCTCCTGCGACAGGATGCCCGTGCGCGAGAGGAGGTCGGCGAAGATGCGGATGGGGTCCTTGGCCTTCTCGCGCTCCACGTCTTCCTTGGTGCGGTAGACGCCGGAGACGGGATCGGACATGGAGTGGCCCACGAAGCGGTAGGTGCGCGCCTCGATGAGCGTGGGGCCCTCGCCGGCGCGGGCGCGGTCGTGGGCTTCCTTGGCCACGCGGTACATGTCCAGCACGTCCATGCCGTCCGCCACGGCGGAGTTCATGGCGTAGGCGGTGGCCTTCTGCGAGATGTCGTAGAGCGACGAGGCGCGCTCCCACGCCGTCCCCATCCCGAAGCGGTTGTTCTCCACGATCGTCACCAGCGGCAGCTTCCAGAGCGCGGCCATGTTCAGCGACTCGTGGAACGCGCCCTGGTTGACGGCGGCCTCGCCCAGATACACCTGCATGACGCGGTCTTCCTGGCGGTACTTGATCTTCCACGCCACGCCCAGCGCCAGCGGCACCTGCCCGCCCACGATGCCGTGCCCGCCCAGATAGTTATGCTCGGCGCTGAACATGTGCATGGAGCCGCCCTTCCCCTTGCTGCAGCCGTCGGCGCGGCCGTACAGCTCTGCCATCACGGCGCCGGGGGTGATGCCGCACTGCAGCGCGTGGACGTGCTCGCGATAGGCCGTCATCACGTAGTCGTCCCTGCGCAGCGCGTGGATGGCGCCCACCGCCACCGCCTCCTGCCCGATGTACAGGTGGCAGAAGCCCCCGATCTTGCCCAGGGCATAGCTTTCCGCCGTCTTCTCCTCGAAGCGGCGCGCCAGGAGCATGTCCCACATCATCTTGCGGAGCTGTTCGGGCTCCAGCCCCTGCATGCGCTCTTCGTCGCTCAGCTCCGGCTTCGCCGACTGCTGCCAGGCGCGGTCCGGTCCGGGCTCGCCGCTCGGGGCTGTCTGCGCCTCGGCCGCTTCGGATGCGGGGGCCGCCTGGTCTTCGCGCGGCGCGGGGGCGGTCTTGGTCTTCGTCTCAGGCATCGTTTCTATCTCGCGAACCGACCGGATGTCCGGGTTCGTAAGGGGGCATCAGGCTCCGCGCCGCGCGGGCGGGAGCACGTCCTGGTAAATCTCGGCCATCGCCAGCGTGCAGCCGAGCGACTCCAGCCGGACTTCGTCCTCCATCCGCTGGTACACGGTGCAGCTCCAGCTCTCGTCCTCCTCGCGGCGGTACAGCTCCACGCGCGGCTCCTTCTGCACCACGAACAGGTACTCGCGCAGCGACGGGATCAGCCTGTAGCCATCCTTCTTCTTCCCGCGATCGTGCCGCTCCGTGGACGGCGACAGCACCTCAACCAGAATGGTGGGGTTGAGGAAGACGTCCTGCTCGTCGTCCAAGAAGCGCGACTCGCCGCAAGACACGGTGACGTCCGGATACACTGACTTGCGCCCATCGTCAAACTGTACCCGCATCGCGCTGGTGTACGTCCGGCAGCCTCGCCCGCGCGACACAGAGTGGAACGCCGCCTGGATGTTGCCCGCGATCAGGACGTGAGGCTCCGCCGCGTCGGCCCTCGCGATAATCTCCCCGTCCCAGTACTCACTTCTGTGCTCAGCGGAGCGCTCGCGGGCGAGGTACTCTTCCGGAGTGACGAGCGTCGCGGTGCTCACTTCACTGCCGAGTCTGAAACGCGTACTTGTAAACGTCCGCCAACCGCAACTCGCAACCGATGGACTCGAGCGTCAGGACGTCATCCAGGGACTGGAGGACCGTGCACCCCCACTGCCCATCGGCCTCCCTCCGGTAGAGCTCGGCTCGGACCCGGTTCTGCGCCAGGAGCAGATACTCACGCATCGTCGGCACGGCGCGGTAGGCCTCTGCCTTCACGCCTCGGTCCTTTTTCTCCGTGGAAGGAGAGAGCACCTCCACCACAAGCGTGGGATTCGTCAGCAGGCGCCCATCCTGGAGATCGGCACCGCCGCACGAGACCACGATGTCCGGGTAGACGAACCAGTCTTCCTCCAGCCGTACCATGCAGTCGTTGAAAAACATCTCGCACCGCCCACCCTCCACCTGCGGGCCGAGGGCGAGCACCATGCCACGAACGATGCGCAGGTGGGCACCCGTGGCGCCCACCATCGCAACGATTTCGCCACCGTGGTACTCGCTCTTGTACTCGGCGGCCCGCTCGCGCACGAGGTATTCCTCAGGCGAGACGGGCGGAGCATACGTGGTGCTCATGCGCGATCCTCGTCGTTGAGGGCGGCTACAGGCTCCCGAGCTGCACGAGGGCGGGGGCTGGGCGCACCGGGGGCGCACCGATGGCGCGCAACGCGGCTTCCGCGGGGTCGATGACGACGGCGGAGTCCACGTCGGCCTCCAGGATCTCGGTGATGATGCCGGGGCCCTGCGCCTCGATGGTGCGCGCCTGCTCCTTGGCGTGGTACGACGAGCGCACCAGCGGCCCGCTCTCCACGTGCCCGAAGCCCAGCTCCCGCTCGCCGATCTCCTTCCACTGGCGGAACTCGTCGGGTGTCACCCAGCGGTCCAGCGGGACGTGGTGCTGCGAGGGGCGCAGGTACTGCCCTAGGGTGAGCACGTCCACCGATGCGTCGCGCAGGTCGCGCATCGACGTATAGATCTCCTCCTCGGTCTCGCCCATCCCCAGGATGATGGCGCTCTTGGTGAGCTGCCGCGGGTTCATGCGCTTGACGGCGCCCAGCATGGAGATGGAGCGCCAGTAGCGCCCGCCCGGCCGCAGGTGCTTCGACAGCCGCTCCACCGTGTCGATGTTGTGCGCCAGGATCTCCGGCCCGGCCTCGACCACGATGCGCAGCGCCGTCTCGTTCCCCTTGAAGTCGGGAACGAGCACTTCGACGGTGCACCCCGGCTGGCGCGCGTGGATCTGGCGGATTACCTCCGCGTAGATCTCGGCGCCGCCATTCTTGAGCTCGTCGCGGTTCACCGAGGTGACAACGGCGTGCTCAAGCCCCATCGTCACCACAGAGTCGGCGACGCGGCGGGGCTCGTCCTGGTCCAGCTCGGTGGGGAGGCCGTGGGCGACCGCGCAGTACTTGCACGCGCGGGTGCACACGTCTCCCAGGATCATGAAGGTGGCGGTGCCGCTCTCCCAGCACTCGCCGATGTTGGGGCAGTGGGCCTCCTCGCACACGGTGTGGAGGCCCTGGTCGCGCATGAGCTGCTTGAGGCGCAGGTAGTTGGGGCTTCCCGGCGCGCGGACCTTGAGCCACTCGGGCTTGCGCGCGCGGTGCTCCAGCGGCTGCTGTCCCTCAAGCAGGGGAACGTTGACCGTCCCCTTGCTCTTTACGACCCCGTTGTCCTTGCCCTGCGGGGCGTACCCGCGGGTTCCCTGCTGGGGTGCTTCGACGCTCATCTATCCCTCTCGCCCTTCGCGTGTTGCGCTCTCTCGTCATGCGAGGCCGGGCGACGCGCGCCCAAGCCCCCAATTGTACCCCGCTGTGCCGATTTGGGCAAACCGCGAAAAAAAGTGCGTTAGTGCGTTAGTGCGTGAGTGCGCTGGAAGTCGGGCGGACTCCCTCTTTCTTTTGTCATCCTGAGGGAGCCGCCTCGTCCGACGCCCGCGGCACACCGAACCTGAGGCGGCGATCGAAGGATCTAGCCCGCGCGGCAAGAGGACGGCGTGTATGCGCGATCCTCTCGGCACGCGCAGTAGATCCTTCGCTCCGCGCCACACGACAGGGCACGGGCGAGGACGGTGACGCGCGTCGCTCAGGATGACAGATCGGGGTGACGCGCGCAGTAACGCACTAACGCACTCACGCACTCACGCACTCACGCACTTCTTCACGTCCCGTTCCCCTCCCCCAGCCCATGCTCGCGAAGCTTCCGGGCGAGCGTGGGGCGCGAAATGTCCAGGATGCGGGCGGCGGCGCTGCGGTTGCCGCGGGTGAGGCCCAGGGTGAGCGCCACGGCCTCGCCCTCCACGCGCTCCAGCGTCTTGCCCTCGGCGGGGATGTGGATGACGGCGGCCGGGGGCGACGACGTGTTGGAAAGACCCGAGCGCGCGGTGCGGTGCAGGACGATCAGGTGCTCGGCGCGGATGACCTCGTCGCCGGCGAGCTGGGCGGCGCGCTCCACCACGTGCCGCAGCTCGCGCACGTTGCCCGGCCAGGGGTGCGCCTCCAGCGCGGCGAGCGCCTCGTCGTCCAGCGTGATCTCCATTCCGCGCTCTGCGGCGGGGCCGCGGAGGAAGAGCTCGGCCAGGATGCGGATGTCGCCGGGACGGTCGCGGAGCGGGGGAAGGTCCACGCGCGCGGGAGAGAGCGCCGCCAGCAGCTCGGGATCCAGCGTCCCGGCTTCCAGCGACACCTCCGGCGGGGCGGACGCGGCCACGATCACGCGGCACTGCACCCGCACGGGGGAGTCGCCGCCCTCCCGGACGATGGTGCGCTCGCGGATGGCGGCGGCCAGGCGCTGCTGGAGCGGCAGGGGGAGTCGCGTGACGTCGGAGACGAACAGCGTACCGGCACCCGCCAGCTCGATGAGGCCGCGGCGCGGGGGCGGCGCGTCGGCCATCAGCGACGGATGGGTGCCGAAGAGCTCCGCCGCCAGGAGAGGCTCGGGAACGGCGGCGCAGTCGAAGGGGAGAAAGGGATCGTACGGAGCCGCGGAGTAGTGGATGCCGCGCGCCAGCAGCTCCTTACCCGTGCCCGCCTCCCCCGCCAGGATCACCCCCGACGCCCCGGACGCGACCGCGGCGCAGGCTCGCTCCACCGCGTCCCGCATCGGTGGGCTTTCTCCCACGATGGCCTGGCCGCCGAGGGCCAGGAGCCCGTCCGTGCTTTCCGTTTCGCCGTCGCTCATCGCCCCTCGTGCCGGTGTTCCGTGCGGGTCGCCGCGCCCCGGGGCGGCAAGAAGCGCGCCCCCTGCGGCTTATTTACGTTGCGCCGCGAGGTGGGAGCAAGAGTGTGGATCGCCCCTTGAGCCGCGGAGTCGCGGGAGGTCCGCAAGTGCACGGCTCGCATGGGGAAATCCGCGCTACCTCATCTTGTTCATGATCGTCTTGGCCGTGCGGATCACGATTCCGCGCGGCGACACGCGCACCACGTAGGTACCGAGGCGGTTGACCAGGCCGGGGGTGATGGTGCGCTGGCCTCTCTCGAGCGCGCCGAGCGCGGCGGCGACCACCTGCTGCGGCGTGCGCAGCCCCACGGGGTTGTCGCCGAAGACGGTGCCGGCCACGTCCTGGAACTCCGTGGCGACGGGGCCGGGATTCAGGGTGACGACGCGCACGCCCGCCTCGCGGTTCTCCTCCGCCAGCGCTTCGGAGAGGGCGACGACGAAGGCCTTGCTTGCGGCGTACGCGGCCAGGTAGGGGATCGGCTGGTAGCCGGCGATGGAGGCGACGTTGACGATGCCGCCCTCGCCGCGCGGGCGCATGTCGCGCACGGCGAAGTGGGCCAGCTCCAGCAGCGCCGTGCAGTTGACGCGCACCATCTCCGTCTGCCGCTCGGCGGGGAGCTCGTCGAAGCGGCCCTTGAGCCCGAAGCCGGCGTTGTTCACGAGCAGGTGGAGGGGCCGCCCATCGCTCGCCTCCAGCCAGAGCACGCCGGCCGCGCCGGGCTTCGCCAGGTCCACGGGCACGACCGCCGCCTCCACGCCGTGCTCGGAGCGGAGGGCGGCGGCGAGCGCCTGCAGCCGGTCCTCGCGGCGTGCGGCGAGCACCAGGTTCATCCCCCGACTCGCCAGCGCCCGCGCGAACTCCTCGCCGATGCCGGAGGACGCGCCCGTGACCAGCCCCCAGCGCCCGCGGTACTCCCACGCTCCACCCATCCCGTTCCCCCCGTCGCGGTTTCGCGCATGCCCATCGTGCGACGTTGCAAGAACGGTGCGTCGTCCGCTTCTACTGAATGGCCTCACGCAAAGGCGCGAAGACGCAAAGAAGGACTTCGCGTGCTCACCTTCGCGTCTTGGCGGCTTCGCGTGAGATCTGCCGTCGTATGGTTATGCACGTAACCGGTTGACCATTCAGGAAAACGGGATTATATTCTACGCAATGAATGGATTCTCGCGCGTCCGGGTTGGAATCCTGGGCGCAACCGGCTACGCGGGTCAGGAGGCGGTGCGGCTCCTGGCGAAGCACCCAGGGGCGGCCCTCGCCCTCGCAAGCTCACAGAGCGAAGCGGGGGCGATGCTGTCCCGGGCGGTGCGCGGCGCACCCGAGCTGCCCCTGGTGCGGCTGGAGGACGCGGAGCTCGGCGCGTGCGACGTCGTCCTCTCCTGCCTGCCGCACGGCGAGTCCG
>DASVVI010000034.1:0-8028 GCA_036386635.1 Longimicrobium sp. | reverse complement strand
CGTTAGTGCGTTAGTGCGTTAGTGCGTTAGTGCGTTAGTGCGGGCCAAAGCCACACCTTCCCCCCCATTGTCATCCTGAGAGAGCCGCCTGCCCCATACTCCGCGGCGCAAACCAGACTCCCTGCGGCGAACGAAGGATCTAGCCGGCGCCGGGCCGGGAATCGCGACTCACCGCGGTCCCCTCGTAACGCACAGTAGATCCTTCGCTCCGCGCCAGAGATCTGCGACGTACACAGGACGGAGCAGCGCGTCACTCAGGATGACAGAAAGGGATAACGCACTAACGCACTCACGCACTTTTTCTTCCTCACACCCGGTTCGCGCGCAGCTCGTCGAGCGGATAGTGCGTTCCGCGCCATTCGATGCCGCGGTGGATGAGGGCGTAGAGGGTGGCGTTCCAGATGATGACGATGAAGAGGAGGCTGGCAAAGGGGACCGCGATGCCGCCCCAGACCGGCGCCCGCTGCTCGCGCGCGGCGCCACCGAAGAGGCCCAGGATCATCGCGACGGAGAAGGCGTAGATCCAGCGCGTGGGTCCCGTGGTCAGGAAGAGGGCGATGAAGGGGAAGATCATGAATGCCAGCTGCGTCAGCGTGGCGAAGATCACCATCGAGACACGGTAGTCGAGGCCCGCGAAGCCGTTCTTCCGCAGCCCGCGCACCGCCTCGGGGATGCTGCGGTACCATTCGACGGAGACGTGGGTCACGGCGACCAGGAAGTCCTGCCGCTGGCCGTTCTTCTTCATCAGCTTCCCCAGCTTCATGTCGTCGTCCGGCCGCATGGCGATAGCACGGTGGGTGCCGATGCTGCGGTACGACGACGCGCGCACCAGGTTGAACGCGCCGATCCCGATGTGGCTGGCCGAGCGTGGGTCGCGCGCCTTCCACGGGCGCGAGAAGAGGAGGAAGCAGATCCCAAAGAGCACGCCGAACGCCTGCAGCAGGAAGCCGGGCATGTCGATGCGGGGCGCCATCGTCAGGTGGTCCAGCCGCTCGCGCACCATGTAGCTCGCGGCCAGGCGCACGGTGTCCGGCGCCATCACGATGTCCGCGTCGGTGAAGAGGATCAGCTCGCCCCTCGCATCCGCGGCGCCGAGGTCGAGAGCGTGGTTCTTCCCCAGCCAGCCCGCAGGAAGCTCGCGCACGTGCACCACGCGCAGGCGCGGATCGGCGGCGGCCATACGGTCCAGGATCTCGCCCGTGCGGTCGGCGGAGCGGTCGTCCACCACCACCAGCTCCATCCGGGCGAGGTCCTGCGCCAGGATGGAGCCCATCGCCTCCTCCACGTTGCGCTCCTCGTCGCGCGCGGCCACCACCACCGACACCAGCGGCAGCTCGGCCTGGGGAAGGGGCTCCACCGCGGCCAGGTAGCGCAGCTTCCCGCGCCCGCGCAGCAGCTCCACGGCGACCAGGAGGAAAGAGGCTACCGTGACGACCGCGAGCCAGAAGAGAAAGGTGTTCATCGCGCTCCAAAGGGGTTCACACGCCCGGCGGCGGTGAGTCTAGTGGGGGCGCGGCGGTGCGGCCAGCCGTCATCGGCGCGGAGCTTGCTACCCGATGGACGTACGGAAAGGCGCAAACCAGGGAGGCAGCGTGGCCGAAATCGACGTGGAGCGGGACAGGGGGAGCGTGTGGCCGTGGGTGATCGGCGGGCTTGCGGTGCTGCTGCTGGGCGTCGCGCTCTGGAGCCTGCTGAACGGGGGCGGCGGCGAGGTGCGCGTCCGCCAGGCCACGCCGGAGACGGCGCCCGCGGCGGGAAGCTGATCGGGCCGCTTGTCTGGCGCCGGGGAGACGCTATATTCCCACGAAATCGCGTGCGGGCCCGCCGGGGCCCGGCACGGCCACGGCGTCGGCGCGCGGGGGGTGCCTCCGCGCGCCGACGCTCGTATCGGGCCCGGCGAACGCATCCACTGGAGGCTGAATGGCGAAGCAGGAAGGGTTCGAGGTCGAAGGCGTGGTGACGGAGGTGCTCCCCGACCGCAACTACCGCGTGAAGCTGGAGAATGGGCACCAGGTGCTGGCCTACGCGGCCGGCCGCATGTCCAAGAACAAGATCCGCGTGCTGGAGGGCGACCGCGTCACGCTCGCCATGTCGCCGTACGACCTCACCCGCGGGCGGATCACGTACCGCCACAAGTAGCCGAGGCTCGCGCCTGCGGGGCCCTCTCCCCCAGCGTCGCTCCGCGACGCATCCCCCTCCCCCAAAACTGCCTGGGGGAGGGGGTTTATTGCATGTATCCTCGCGGGGCCCGTGCCCGCCCCTCACCGCCGCCCGCCTCACCGCACGATATCCGTAGGGGCAGACCTGCGTGTCTGCCCTCCCTCTCCCCCGCACCGAACACGGCTCTCCGGATCGCGTTACTTCGCGTTCAGCGAGAGCAGCGCAGCTTTCGGATCGGTTGTTTGAGGGCTGGGCGCAATCGGCGAATCTCGTCCGCTAGGCCGTTCAGGAGCGCACATACGCTGTCCCGCATCTCGCTTACCTTCGCCTCGGTGACAGTGCGATGCGCGCCGTACTCCAGATCCCGGCGAACACCCCGCTCCGTCTGCATTGCCGCTATCGAGCCAGTGAGCGCTTCAGGAGCCAGGACGGTGCCTGCGGCAAAGGTGTGCTCGTGGTGATTGGCGGCCCCCTTTGCGCGGTATCCATGCGCGGCGTTGAGTGCGACAACCCCCTGGCGCGCCGCATCGTAGAGAAGCTTGAACTGGCCGGTCCGGCTCAGCCGTGGCGTGGCGGCATCGTCGTACGATTCGATGGCGCGCTGCCAGAACCCAAGAACCTCCGCGTCGTCAGCGTCGAGGCGCTCGACCCACTGGTTGGCGACCAGCTGCTCAATCGTCTGCCCGGTCATCAGGCGAATGCCTCCTCAGGGGTCCCCAGCGCCCACTGGGTCACCCCGCCGATTGCACGCTTCAGATAGCTCGTTCCAGGCCGCGCGCGCTCTGCCTGCAACTCCGCGGGGGTATAGCGCTTGAGGTCGATCTCCCGGCCGAGGAGGAGGCCGGCTTCCAGCGCGGCCATCCCAAGGGCACCCGGATCTGTTTCGTCGGCGATTACAAGTAGGTCGACATCGCTGTCCGCACGCATGTTGCCGCTTGCTGCCGAGCCGAATACGAGGGCGCCCCGCACGCCGGGGAGATCCTGGAACAGGTCGCCGATCACCTCCACCGGGGTCGCAAAGGTGCGGATCATCTCGCGGAGGGTGGCCCAAGCTTCCGGATTGGCCGCTTCGTACACGACGCGCCGCCGCTCGGCCGTTCGTGTTACCAACCCGAGCGCTTCCAACGTGTCGAGCGTGTTCTTGAGCGACTGCCGAGCGAGTCCGAGCCGCCGCTCCAGCGCGCGGAAGTGGAGCCGCGACGCTGGACGTGCCGCGAAGTGCATCAGCGTGCGGCGCATGGAGGTAGAGCCGAGCAGTGACTGCAGTGCCATAGTCTGCACATCTTCTGGGTGGATTTCGTCCTAAAGTCTAGGACAAACTGCGGGCGTGTCAATGGAGATCGCTCAGCACGCGGATCTTCACCGCGCCGGCAGAGGGGCGGGTGCGGCGGAGGGGATGCCGCGCTCGACGGCGGCCTCGGAGAGCGCGGCGAACACCTCGTCGCGGTTGCGGATGGTGCGGAGGCGGAGGGTGCGCGTGCGGCCGTCGCGCAGGTGGATGTGGAGGGCGGCGCCGTCGCGGCGGATGGCGGCGATCTCGGACCAGGCGGCGGAGAAGCGGCGGAGCCTGCCCCGGCGGATGAACATGCCCTCGGCGTCCAGGCGGAGCACCTGGCGCTCGGCCCGACGCTGCTTGAGGCGAGGGCTGAAGAAGGCGAGCACCAGGGTGGCGACGGCGCTCACTGCCGTGGGCCGAGAGACGCGCCCTTTGTCGTGGTAGCTCTGCACGCATTCGGCGATCAGCACCACGGCGGCGAAGAGGGTGACCCACGCGATCTTTCCCGCATCGTCGTCCACGCCGGCGCGCATCTCACGCAGCTCGCCCACGATGGCCACCAGCAGCGCGATGCCGGCCACCGCCTCGGCCGCCGCGATGATGGCGCCTGCCGTCGTGGTCACCGGGAGTGCGCCCGACGCCGCGGACAGCACCCCGAAGGCGGCGATCGCGTTCGTGCCGAGGTCCGACACGTTGGCGGCCATCGCGCGCCGGTCGTCCAGGCGAATGATGCGCGTTCCGGCGACGGAGGCGGAGCTCGTGGAGGGGAGGTGCATCCCGAAGAATGGGGTGGACGCTCGCGGGCGTCCACCCCTGTCGGGCTGCTAGCGGGGCAGGAGGGAGGTGAACTCGACGTCGGCGGGGCAGATGCCGGTGAGGGCGCTGGCGGCGGGGGTGCCGTCGGGGTCGAGCCTCACCAGCGTCCCGGCCCGCTCGCACGCTCCCGGAAGGAGCGCGTAGACGAAGCCGGCCGGGTCCGACGCCACGCGCACGGCATCATCCATCCCCCCCAGCGGCAGCGGCGACCCGGCGCCGCGCAGGAAGATGCCCGTCACCGGGTTGAAGATCACCAGCCCCTGCTGCCGGACGGGGACGTACAGGCCGCCCCGCGCATCGAAGGCCATGCTCTCGGGCGACTCGCCGAAGCCCGCGACGGACGACCTCTCGCGCATCGTCGCGACGTCGACCGCGGAGACCGAGCTGTTGCCGAGCGCCGGCTGGCCCGCCAGGAGCACGTACAGCAGATCGCCCCGCGCCACCGCCGCGACCGGGTTCGTGCCGGAGAGCGGCGCGGAGCCGAGCGGGCGCAGCAGCGTGTCCAGAACGGTGACCATCCCGTTGGTCCGCGCCCCCGCTGCGCCGTTCAGCACGTAGACGCGGGGGCCGAAGCGCAGGATGTCCGCCGGCGCCTCGCCCCCCGCGTTGGTCGGCGCGCCCACCCGCCCGGTCAGCGGGTTCAGCGGGGTGAGGGTGCCGCGCGAGGGGTTGGTCACCACCACCAGCGTGTCGCTGATGAAGGCGGCGCGGCGGGCATCCAGGCCGGGCGCCATCGCCACCATCCGCTCCACCGCGCCGGTGTGGAGGTTGACGATGGCCACGCCTCCCGAGCCGCCCATGGGGACCACGGCCAGCTCGCCGAGGACGGCCAGGTCCACGGGCGCCCCCGCGGCACCCAGCGAAATCGTCCGCGACGTCTCGCGCGCGGCGAAAGGGATGACCGTGAGGGTCCGGTCGACGCGGTTCACCACCACCGCCACACGGTCGACGGTGGGATTCCCCGGGCCGTCGGGTGAGGTCAGGTCACCGGCGCACGCGGCGGCGGCGATGGCCGCGAAGAGCACGGCGAGGGTGCGGCGCCAGCAGGTTCGAAGCAATTGCATTCCCAGAAGGGTTGGTCACGTCCACTGCGCGGGGGGATGCACGAGCGCATCCACCCCGCGGGGCACGATCGATGGTCACGTTCCTCCGTGTATCCACCCCTCCGGGCCGGCTCCGTCAGAAGCTGCGGACCTCGACGGCGCTGGGGCCGTTCACCGACGAGATGCTGTCGGCCAGGACGAAGTCGCCGGGGCGGTACACGAATACGCGCGGCGCAAGGTTCTCCGCCGGGCTCCCAAAGAACGCCTGGTAGAGATTTCCTTGCACATCCGTCGTCGCATCGAACGCTCCGCGACAGGCGCCGCTCGCCAGCTTCGCGCACACCGGATTGTTCAGGCCGCGCACGAACGTACGGGTGCGCGTGTTCCACACCAGCGTCCCGAAGCCGTAGCCGGAGACGTACGCCAGCCCCGCGGGGTCCACGTGGATGCTCTGCGCCCCAGCGCCGAAGCCGCCCACCGTGGCCTCCGCCCGCATCGTCTGCGGGTTGACGATGGTGACGCTCGCATCGGAGACGTAGTTCCCCGTGTTCAGCACGTAGAGGAGCCCGTCGGGACCGGTTGCGGCGTCGGTGGAGTTGGTCCCGCCCATCTGCACCACCCCCTGCACCTGGAGGGTGCGCGGGTCGAGGAAGGTGACCACGCCGTTCCCCGCCGGGACGTAGTTCGCGTCCAGGTTGCTGGAGATGACTGCCGCCCGTCCCGCCGCGATCACGATGGCGGTGGGCGCCGGGGCCACGTTGACCGTCTGGCGGATGCTGTCGCTCGCCTGCCCCAGCGTGGCGCGGCCCACATAGTCGTCGATGAAGTTGGCGGCCAGCAGGGTGGTGTCGTCCGCGAAGGCGGAGCCGGTGGCGTTGCCCTTGGGGAAGAGGAAGAAGCGCGTGACTCGCAGCGCCTCCAGGTCCACGATCGCCACGCTGGCCGCGTTCCCCAGCGGCACGGCGGCGCGGCGCCCCTGCACCGAGAGCCCCGTCGGCGTCACCGCCGCCGATGCGCCGAACGCGATCTGGCGCACCTGGGACGAGTCCCCGCGGCGGGCCAGGGTCAGCGAGCTGCCGAGCGAGTTGACCACGATGGCCACCGGCTCGTCGCCGTCCAGGATGAAGGGCTGCTCAATGCCCGTGGAGTCGCCATCGCACGCGGCGAGGAAGGCGGCGGCGGCGATGACGCCGAGACGGCGCAGGATGATGCTGTGGTTCATCGGTCTGTCGATCCTGAGGATGATGATGTGTGGGGCGCGCCCCTGCGCAGGCGCACGCCCAACGTCCAGGCACGGCCCGGATACGGATAGTCCACCAGCATGGCCGCGTGGGTATCGGCCAGGTTCTCGATGGCGAAGGTGCCCTCGCCCGCCCACGCGCCCAGCCCAAAGGGGCGGGCGAGGCGCAGGTCGGCCATCGCGTAAGGCTCCAGCAGGTTGAGCGTGTCGCCCGCCACGGAGCGGCGCTCGCCCACCCATCGCGCCTGCAGCTCGGCCCTGACGCGGCCGGGGAGGCGCGCCGCGGCCGCCGCGCTCGCCGTGTGGCGCGGGCGGAAGGCGACCTGGCCGCTCAGCACCGGCCCCGTGTACTCCACCGCCGCGCGCGACGCGGTGCCGCGCAGCTCCGCATCCGCCCACGGGAAGCGCACGCGGGCCTGGACGTCCGCGCCGGCGCGGCGCACGTCGAAGTTGCGCGGGCTCCACTGGAAGCGGTGGTCGGGGAACCAGAGCACCATGCCGTCCACGTCCGCGCGGTAGGCGGCGAGCTCGGCATCCACGCGGAGCGCACCGACGGCGGCGTCGCGAAGCTCCACGGCACCCTCCACTTCGCCGCGCACGCGCTCCGGGCGGAGGTCGGGGTTCGGCTTTACGAGGACGCCCTCGTGAAAGAACTGGTCGGCCAGGGTGGGCGGCGAGAAGGCGTTGCCGATGGAGATTCGCGCCGCGAGCGGTCCACGCGTGGCCGAGCCGCCCATGCGCGGCGAGAGGGTGGTGCCGCGCACCCGCGTGCTCCAGTCCGCGCGCACGGCGGGGAGGAGGTCGAGCGTCCACCCCGCGCCCACCGCGCGTCCCCACCGACCCTGCAGCCACACGGCGCCGAGCGCCTGTCCGTCCGGGGCGTCCTCGTCGAGCAGGGAGGTCGTGACGCCCAGCCTGCGCGCCTCCGCCCCGCCGACCACGTCCAGCGATCCTCGCCCCGCGCGCGCGGAGACGGCGGCGCCTGCGGCCCGGGCGCGCACCTCGTCGTCGTACGCTCCGCCGACGTTGGGCTCGGGATCGCGGAAGCGGGCGCGCTGGAACTGCGCATCGAGGTCCATCCGCCACTCCACGCCAGCGGCCGGAACGCGGGCGGAGAGCGCGGCGCCCGCACGGTCCTGCTCCTGACGCGCGCCCAGCTCCGGCTGTGCGGTCCCGCCTGGCATCCCCCGCCGCGTGGTGAAGCCGTCCACCCGCACCCCCACCTCGCCGCCCCGGCGCTCAGCACGACCGCCGGCGAGGATCGACAGCGATCCTGCGTCGGCGTTGCGCCGCACGGCTGTCCCGCCACCACGGAAATCGGGGACGAGGTAGCGGAAGTCGCCCTCCGAGCGCTGCCCCTCCACCGACGCGAAGCCGGAGAGCGCCGTCGCCCCCGCGGCGCGCCGCCCGCCGACCGACACGGCGCCACGCCGCTCGCCCCAGCTCCCCGCCGCCGCGCGCGCCGAAAGCTCGGTGCCGCGCGGGCGCCGCGT
>DASVVI010000033.1:0-9344 GCA_036386635.1 Longimicrobium sp. | reverse complement strand
GCGAGTCGCCCCGGGCCGATGCGGACCCGGAGCGCATCACGGCCGCGCTTCTCGACGGGGTGCGCGAGCGGGGTCTGGGCGCGCTGCCATGGAGCAAGAGCGCGCGGCAGCTGCAGGAGCGCCTCGTCTTCCTCCGCCGCGCGGATGCGTCGTGGCCGGATGCGTCAGACGCAGGGCTGCTCGCCGGGTTGGAGGAATGGCTCGCGCCTCACCTCCACGGCGTCATCTCGCTGGCGCAGCTCGCCCGGCTGGACCTCGCCGCGATCCTGGAGTCGATGCTCCCCTGGGACCGCCGCCGCCGGCTGGACGAGCAGGCGCCGACGCACGTCGAGGTGCCCAGCGGCTCGCGGATCGCCGTGGACTACTCCGATCCGGAGGCGCCGGTGCTGGCCGTCCGCCTCCAAGAAGTCTTCGGCTGGACGGAGACGCCGCGCATCGCCGGCGTCCCGCTAACCCTACACCTGCTCTCCCCCGCGCACCGCCCCGTGCAGGTGACGCGCGACCTGGCGAGCTTCTGGCGCACGACGTACTTCGACGTCAAAAAGGACCTCAAGGGCCGCTACCCCAAGCACTACTGGCCCGACGATCCCCTCGCCGCCACCCCCACGCGCCGCGCCCGCCCGCGCTGATCCAACTACGGGCGCGGAGCGGGCTTGAACAGCGCGCGAAACGCCCGCAGCGCCGCGGGATGGTAGATCGTCGGGTGCTGCTCCTCCGGCATACGCTCGTAGTGCCAGCGCAACCCGGCCGACGGGTTTGTTCGCAGCGAATCCGCCAGCATCGCCGCGTCGTCCGCGATCTCCTTCTCGTCGCTGCTGGCGAAGTAGAGCGTCCTTCCCGCCAGCACACCAGTACGCAGCCACCCGCCCGCGCGGCTCACGAGCTGGCGGTTGTTCCACCAGAGGCTGGGGTCGAAGGCGATGTACGTGTCGAACAGGTCGGGTTCGAAGAATAGCGTCTCCACCACGAACAGCCCCGCGAGAGATTCCCCCACGATGGCGGTCTCGTCCGTCGTGCGGTAGCGGCGCTTCACCTCCGGCATCAACTCGGTGCGGATGAACCTGCGGAACGCAGCGGAGCCGCCCACCCGCGGCGCGATCGCCCGGTCCCGCGCCACCTCCGTGGGCCCTGTCATGTCGCGCCGCCTCTGCGTGTTCTCGATGCCGACCAGCAGAAAGGGCCGCATCGTCCCGTTCCCCACCGACACCTGCACCAGCCCCGCGACGTGCAGGAAGTCCTCCGCCATCCCGCCGTCCGGCATGTACAGCACCGGCAGCCGCATCCCGGGCGTTTCCGCGTACCCCGGCGGCGCGTAGACGTTGATGCGCCTCGTCTCACCCATCACCCTCGACTGGATCGTAAACGTCTCGCCGATGATCAAGGGCGCCGAGCTCTGCGCGCGCGCCGCGGACGATGTGCACAGGACAAGGGAGATGCCTAAGGCCAGCCGTTTCATCATCGAAAATCCTGGGTTGAGAAGTAGCGCCATCGTACGACGTCCCCGCGCCCACCGCAACCAACAAAGGCCCGCAGATCTCACTGATCCGCGGGCCCTCCTCCGTTCTTCTCTTCCGCGTCTCCGCGCCTCCGCGTGAGACCCGCCGTTTACGCCGCCGAGATCTGCTGGATCTCGACGATCTCGCCGACCATGTGGATGCTCCCCATGTCGCGCCGCAGCTTGGCCGTGAAGCGCACCCGCACGCCGTGCCGCGCGAAGCCCGGCGGCAGGTTGATGGGGTCGTACACCTTGCCGTCGTCACCGCGAATGGCGAAGAAGCCGCCTTCGATGTCGAACCGCTCCACCGTGCCCGTGCCGCTGATCATGTCGCCGTTCCGCGTGACGTAGCCCACGTGCACCGTATCCAGCCGCTCCTCATCCGACAGCAGCGGAGAGCACGCGCCCGCCAGAATGCAGGCGAGCAAGACCGAGGCGAATCGGAAGGTTTTCATGGCGGCAACGCGGTTCGATGACGGCGGGGGTCGTTCGAGGTTACCCGTAAACGCACGGACCCCCACCATTCTGACATCGGTCTCGCGCCTCCCGGCGGAATTCGGCCCCGGGGCAAGCACGGGCAGCCACGCGGGGCTGCCCCTACGTGGATTTGGGGCGGTATGCGAGGGTCGGGGTTGGGCGGGCGGCGGGCAGACACGCAGGTCTGCCCCTACGGGATGGGGTGCGCACGACGAATTGAGGCCGGGCGGGATCGGTGCGTGTGGACGGGCGTCGGAGCAGCCCGTGACACGGGCGCGATGAATCGCGCCCCTACAACGGCATTCGTGTGTAGCCCCCTCTCTCGATGACAGGAGGGCGCAGCCCTCTCCTGTTATCGGGAGAGGGGGCAGCGAGTGTAACGAGCGGGGGTGAGGACCCCCCTCACTTACCGCACCCGCATCCACCCCCACCGCACCCATCGTCGCCCGCCTTGCCGCGGGCCCCGGCCAGCATGCGCCACCCGCGCACGGCCAGCGTCCCCGCCGCGCCCAGGACGATCACGCCCACCGCGGCGGACTGCACCAGCTCACCCGCCATGATCCACCTCCGTCATCCGAGGCCCAGCGCACGTCCGCCCTGGTACACCAGAAGGGCGGAAAGGTACGCCAGCGCCAGCATGTAGACGAACTGGAAGCCGGCCCATCCCAGGCCGACCCACCCGCCGCCCGTCTCGCGCACGACGACGGCGGCGGTGCTCATGCACATCATGGCGTAGACGTAGAAGACCATCAGCCCCACCGCCACCAGCGGCGTGTACACCAGCGCGCCGCTACCGGCGTGCCGCTCGGCGCGCAGCTTCTCGCGCAGGGAGGTGGAGCCCTCGTCCGCCGCGCCCACGCCGTAGATGGTCCCCATGCTGGCCACGAACACCTCGCGCGCGGCAAAGGAGGAGACGATCCCCACGCCGATCTTCCAGTCGTAGCCGAGCGGGCGGACGGCGGGCTCGATGGCGTGGCCCAGCATCCCCAGTGTGCTGCCAGCGAGCTGCGCCTCCTGCGCCGCGTGCTCGCTCGCCCCGGCGGGAGCCTCCGTGCGCGGGTACGTGGCCAGTGCCCAGAGGACGATGGAGAGCGCCAGGATCACCGTGCCGGCGCGCTTCACGAACATGCTGGAGCGGTGCGCCACCGACAGGAAGAGCGAGCGCGGGTTGGGGATGCGGTACGGCGGCAGCTCCATGATCATGGGGCGCGCCTTGCCCCGCATCAGCGTCCGCTTGAAGATCGCCGCCACCCCGAGCGCGGTCAGCGTCCCCAGCAGGTACATCGCCAGAAGCGTGAGCCCCTGCAGGTTGAACACTCCCGCGACGGCGATGGGCGGGATGAAGGTGCCGATCAGGAGCGCGTAGATGGGGATGCGCGCCGAACAGCTCATCAGCGGCAGCACCAGGATGGTCGCGAGGCGATCCTTGGGGCTCTCGATGGTGCGCGTGGACATCACCCCCGGCACCGCGCAGGCGTAACCCGAGAGGAGCGGGATGAACGACCGGCCGTGCAGCCCCACGCTCCTCATGAAGCGGTCCATGATGAAGGCGGCGCGGGCCATGTACCCGGTGTCTTCCAGGAAGCCGATGAAGAGGAAGAGGATGACGATCTGCGGGAGGAAGACGAGCACCGAGCCCACCCCCGCGATGGCGCCGTCCACCACCAGCGAGTTGAGGTCGCCGGGGGGGAGGATCGAGGCGACCCAGGCGCCCAGTCCTCCCACCAGCCCCTCCACGATCCCGATCAGCGGCTCGGCCCAGGTGAAGATCGACTGGAAGACGAGCCCCATCATCACCACGAAGAGCAGCGGTCCGGCCACCCTGTGCAGCGCCACCGCGTCGATGCGGTCGGTGAGCGTGCGCTCTTCGCCGCCGGCGCGCGTGACGACGCGGTCCGTGACCTCGGCGATCCAGGCGTAGCGCACCTCGGCCTCCAGGCTGCGCGCGGAAAGCCCCGCCGCCTCGATCTCGTCGTGCGCGCGCTCCACCGCCTCCGCCAGCCCCGCGATCCCCGCCAGGTGCCGCCCCGCCTGCCGCACCGCCAGCAGCCGCAGCGCCTCCATCCCCGCCGCGGAGGGGGAGAGCCCGCCCTGCACCAGCGCGGCCTCCACCGGCTCCAGCGCGTCGGCGGCTTCGGACGGAAGCTCGAAGCGGCGCCCGGGGCGGGGGAGCCCGGGCGCCTTCGCCACCGCCGGTTTGAGCAGGTCCAGCCCTTCGCCGCGCGTGGCCACGGTGGCGACCACGGGCGCGCCCAGCTCCAGCGTAAGCTCCACCAGGTCGATGCGCAGCCCGGCCGCCGTCGCCGCGTCCACCTGGTTCAGCGCCACGACGGTCGGCAGCCCCAGCTCCAGCACCTGCGTGGCGAGGAAGAGGTTGCGCTCGAGGTTCTGCGCGTCCAGCACCACCACCACCACGTCGGGGGCGTCGGCGCCGGGTGCGCGGCCCAGCAGCACGCTCAGCGCGATCTCCTCGTCGGGCGACGACGCGCTCAGCGAGTAGGTGCCCGGCAGGTCCAGCACGGTCACGAAGTGCCCGTCCGCGTCACGGTAGCGCCCCTCCACCCGCTCCACGGTGACGCCGGAGTAGTTGCCCACGCGCTGCCGCATCCCGGTGAGCGCGTTGAAGAGCGTGCTCTTGCCCGTGTTCGGGTTGCCGATGAGCGCCACATGCAGCGCACCCTCGCGCGCGGCGGGGGCGGGCGAGGGTGCGGGGGGTGCGGCGAGCGTGCCGCCGGCTTGGATCGCTTCCATCTACTCCACCGTGATGTGCTCTGCCTCGGAGCGGCGCAGGGTCAGCATGAAGCCGCGCAGCTTCACCTCGATCGGATCTCCCAGCGGGGCGCGGCGCACCACCTCCACCGTGGTCCCGCGGATCAGCCCCATGTCCATCAGCCGCCGCGTAGCGTCCGCGTCGCCCGCCACCGAGGTGACGCGGCCCCGCTCACCGGGGCCGAGCTCCGCCAGCTTCTTGGCCAACGGCTCAGCCGACCGGAAGGACCTGGATGGACGTCGCGAGCGACTGCCCCAGTGCCAGCTTGCACCCCTTCACCTCCAGCAGCATCCCGTTGCGCGAATCCAGCACGCGGACCATGGAGCCCTCGAAGAGCCCCATCCCGCGCAGCCGGTGCGCCTCGCCGTGCTCGCAGTCCATGCGCAGGACGGCGGCCTTGCACCCCGTGGCGCACGCCGCCAGCGGACACCCGCCGCACCCGGCCGCGGCCGGCGCCTTGTCCCTGCGCCCAAAGATACGCTTCAGCATGCGCTGAGTTCCATCGGGAAAGCTGAAGGTGAGAATCAGTTTCAACTGCGTGGAAGATACATCGTGGACGCGGGTTGAGCAAGGATGGATGGACCGCCTGCGGCCCTACGCCCCCCACTCGACCGTGCGCCGGTGCGGGCCGACCATGTCGCGGCCCTCCAGCTCGGCGATCATGGCCGCGAAGCCGGGATGCACGAGTGGGTACGAGACGCGGTACGCGCGCCGGAAGATGTCGTAGATGATCTGGCGGACGAGCTGCGCCGGGATCTCCTCGCGCGCATCGCCTACGGGCTGGCGGTAGAGGATGTACTCCCGGTCGCCGGAGCCAGGCGACATCCCCGGGTGGTAGTAGGTGAAGTCGAAGGGGATCACGTTGCGCTCCCGCACCAGCCGCCGCAGCCACGCGCTCTCCGCCTCGATTTCGCCGATCACCCACGCCAGCTCGCCGCGCCCGTTGCGCCGGGCGTCCTCGCGAAACGCCATCGCCAGTTCGCGGCGCAGGGTGCGGGCGGCCTCGCGCGAGCGGTACTCCGGGCGCACGGCGATGTACAGGATGAAGCCCGCGTTCACCGCGCGCAGGTACACACCGATCGCGGTCCCCATCGGCCGCCCTTCCTCGGAGAGGGCGGTGAAGAGGTGGAAGCCGTCCCCCTCCAGCAGCTCCATCCGCGACTCGGCGACCTCGGAAAGGAGGGCGCTGGTGGACTGGCGGTCGCTGGGCGGAAACATCTCCACGATCAGCTGCAGCGCGTCGCGGGCGAGCGGGTCGCGCTCGTCGCGGATCTCCACGATGTTCGCGTCACGCATGCGAGTCACCCGCCAGGCCGATGCGAAAGAGGCGCGCGGCGTTCTTCCAGAGCAGGTTCTCGGACTCCTCCTCGCTCAGCCCCAGCCTCTCCACGAAGCGCAGGTAGCTCGCCATGTCGCAGATCGGCCAGTCCGTGCCGTAGAGGAGGCCGCTGGTGCCGTTGGCGTACGCCACCACGTCGCGCACCTTGTCGATCATCAGACGCTCGAAACGCTCCTCGAAGGCGCCCAGCGTGAAGCCCGAAATGTCACCCATCACGTTCTCGTTCTTGTAGATCACCTCGGCCGCGTCCATCAGCCAGGGGTTCCCCATGTGGCAGATGACGAAGTTGACCTCGCGGAAGTCGACCGCCGCCTCGTCGATGGTGAGCGGGTGCGTGTACTTGAGCTTCCCCAGCCGGTCGTAGGTGTCGCCGGTGTGGATCATGACGGGCACACCGAACTCCGCTGCCAGGTCGTAGACCCCGCGAAGCTGCGGATCGTACACGTAGAACGCCTGGTACCCCGGGTACAGCTTGAGCGCGTGCACCCGCCCGCTCCCCAGCAGCCCGCGCAGCTCCGCCAGGCTCTCCTCGCCCAGGTCGTAGAAGCTGACCCCCGCCGCAACCCCAATGCGCGGGTCGTCCTCCACCAGCCGCAGGATGTCGGCGGTGGAGGGGCGGTCCTCGTTGACCTTGTAGCTGGAAAGCACGAGCGCGAAGTCGATCCCGTTCGCGTCCATCTCGGAGCGCAGTTGGGCGTAGCGGTCGTCGAGGGAAGTAGGCTGCTCGTCGAAGTAGCGGTTCAGGTGGGTGTGGCAGTCTACGATCACCGGCGGTTCCGTTGTGGGGAGGTCGTCCTCGATCCCCCTCGCGACCGCACGACCCATACCGGCACCACGCAAAGAGACGCGGGAGAGCACCTCGGGCTCTCCCGCGTCTCCGCGCCTCCGCGTGAGCCCAGCAGTTCAGGTCACGCCGCCCGCATCCAGCGCCCGATGTCGGCGAGCGAGGCCTTCTTGCCGGTGCTGAGGATGCCGAAGCGGTAGATCTTCCCGGCGATCCACACCACGAGCACCGTGGTCAGTGCCAGCATCACCAGCGACGCGATCACCTGCGTCACGGGGATCTCCGTGCTCCCCAGCCGCATCGCGTTGGCGACGGGCGCGGTGAACGGAACCAGCCCCAGCACGGTCGCCGTCGTCCCCAGCGGGTCGCCGATGACCTTGGGGAAGAAGAGAACGGGGAGCATCAGCGGGACCATGGCGAAGGTCTGGAACTGCTGCCCCTCCTGGTCCGTCGTCACCGCCGCGCCGATGGCCGCAAAGACGGCGGCGTACAGAAAGAAGCCCAGCACGAAGAAGGAGAAGAGCGTGATCCCCGCCTGCGGCGTCAGCTTCAGCCCGGCCATGATGCTCGCCGCGCCGCCGCTCTTGAGGCGCTGTCCGGCGATGGTGAGACCCGTCGCGATCAGCACCACCCAGATCGCCACCTGCAGCAGCGCCACCAGGCCGACGCCGAGGATCTTCCCCATCATCAGGTCGCTCGCCTTCATGGAGCTCACCAGAACCTCCACGATGCGGTTCGTCTTCTCCTCCAGCACGCTGCGCATCACGTTGACGCCGTACAGGAACACCATCAGCCACATCAGCATCGCCATGGCGTACGCGGCGATGAAGGTGACGATCGCGCTCCCGCCCTCCTCGCCCGTCGCCGTGACGCGCGCGGTGCTCACGTCCACGGGGCGGAGCAGCGCGCGGACGTCGTTGGCCCGCAGCCCCGCGGTACGCAGCCGCGTCTCCTGCACCGCCTGCGAAGCCGCGCGGCGGATGTCCGACATCACGTCCAGGTTGGAGACGTTGCGGGCGCGGTACGCCACCTGGCTGCTCGCCACCACGTCGGCCGGCAGGTGGATGTAGCCGTCGATCTCCTTGCGGGTGATGCGCTCGCGGAGCCCCGCCTGCACCTGGGCGAGCGGCTGCCGCACCACGTCCAGCCTGTAGCCGCGCCCCTCGCGCTCGGCCGCGGGGGTGGAGAGCGACGCGACGACCATCCGCGCCACGCCCTCCGGCGCCTCGTCCACCACCACCAGGTGGCGCACGCTCTCCTCGCCGCCCATCAGGTGCGGCAGGACGTTGAGGCCGATGATGAAGATGGGGAAGAGAAAGGTGGCGAGGAGGAAGCTCTTGGTCTTCACCCGCTCCATGAACTCGCGCTTCAGTACGATCCAGACGTTAGACATGGGCTACCTCTACGCGGCGGGTCTGCGCGGCACCGGCCACGCGGCTGACGAAGATGTCGTGCAGCGAGGGCTCCTCGCGCTGGAAGCGGACGAGCGGCGCATCAAGGTCGTTGAGGGCGGCGATCAGGGCGCGCGTGTCCGTTCCGGGCGCCAGCTCCAGCCTCCACTCCTCCCCATCGCGCGCCGCCGCGCCGAAGCGCCCGGCCGCCATGAACGCCTCCGCCGCGGGCGACTCGCCGTCGAACTGCACGCGGTACGCGTTCCCCACGTTCTCGCGGCGGATGTCGCGCAGCCGCCCGTCCAGCACCTTGCGCCCCTGCGCGATGATGCAGACGTGCTCGCACAACTGCTCCGCCTGCTCCATGTTGTGCGTGCTGAAGATGACGGTCTTCCCATCCTTGCGGTGCTGGAGGATGGTGTCGCGCAGCACCTCCTGGTTGACCGGGTCGAGCCCCGACTGCGGCTCGTCCAATATCAGGAGCTCGGGCTGGTGGATGACGGTGGCGATGAACTGCACCTTTTGCTGCATCCCCTTGGAGAGCGTCTCCACCTTGGCCCCACGCCAGTCGCCCAGGCTCATCCGCTCCAGCCAGCGCCCGGCCTCGGCGCGCGCCTGCTTCACCTCCACCCCCTTGATCTGCGCAAAGAAGACGATGACGTCCAACACGGTCATCTTCTTGTAGAGCCCCCGCTCCTCGGGCAGAAACCCGACGCGGCGCAGCACCGAGCGATCCTTTTCCGGATCCGCGCCGAGCAGCGAGATGGTGCCGGAGTCACGGATGATGATGTTCATCACCATGCGCAGCGTGGTGGACTTGCCGGCGCCGTTGGGCCCCAGGATTCCGTAGATGGTCCCCGGCGGCACCGCCAGCGACAGGTCGTCGACCGCGGTGTGCCCGGAATAGCGCTTGGAAACGCCTTCCAGCAGCAGTGTGTGGTTCATAGGTACTGAAAATGGGGCAGGATGTGGTGCCGCGCTCGAACGCGCGCGGCGAGACCGGCGGTGGACCGGACATGATGCGGTACGCGGAAACAGACGGCGGGGTTTCGGGGGGAGGGCCCTCACCCCCGGCTCGTTACACTCGC
>DASVVI010000032.1:0-1717 GCA_036386635.1 Longimicrobium sp. | reverse complement strand
TTCCCGTGCGAGCTCGCACCAGCCGGGCGGCAGGAGGGTTGTAATCACCTCCCACTCGCGATTGAGGGTTGTTGCGTCCATGAGGGCACAGCATAAACTCCCCTTGGGACGCAGTCAACCTAAGTTAGCGCTTATGGGCTTTAGCCCCCGGTGTTGCGGCGGCCGCGCCCGTCCCCCGTCCCGGCACCCGGTCCCACCGGTAATCAGCCCCGGGTGATCAGCCCCGGCGCGGAACGTTCGGCCAGGCGCCGCTCGATCAGGCGGGCCAGCTCGGCGAGCTGTTCGGGGTGCTGGTCGGCGAGGATGTCGACGAACGAGGCGGTCACCGCTTCGGGGCCGAACGACAGGATGCCCTCCATCAGTCGGCGCGACGCCTGGGCGCGGAACTCGGCTTCGCTGAGGCAGGCGTCGTAGTGGAGGAGCTCGTCGCGCTTGGCGCGGCGGAGGAGACCCTTCTCCACCAGCTTGTTGAGGACGGTGATGACGGTGTGGATCGTCACGCCGTGCTCGCGCGCGATCCGCTCGTGCACCGCGCGCGCGGGCACGGGCCGCCCGATGTCCCAGACGGCCTGCATCACCCGCGCTTCGAGGTCACCCAGCACCTTGGCCAGCCCCTTGGCGGAGAGGCGCACCGTGTCGTGGATGCGGAGCGATTCCGGTGTGTCGCCGTGGATCATCGCGCGCCTCGCGGGGAAGGGCCGGGAGTGGCCACCTCCATGATACGCGGCGTTTTATTCTGCGTAAAGGACTACAGATCCAGCCGCACCCCCGCGTTGATGACTCGCCCCTCCAGCGGCGCCCACACGTCCGTCGTCCAGCGTCCCTCGGCGGAGCGCGCGGGGAGCACGAGCGGGTCATAGCGCGTCTGCCGCACGTCCAGCAGGTTCTCCAGGTTGATGAAGGCGCGCGCGCGGCCGATGCGGCGCTCGGCGAGGAGCCCGAGGACCAGGTACGGACGGCTCTCGTCGCGGAACGGGTTGTCTTCCAGCGCCTGACGGCCGGTGTAGTAAAACTCGACACCCACGCGCCCCGCATCTTCCGATTCCCACATCCCCACCAGCCCGACCGCGTGGCGCGGCGTGAGGGGCACTTCGCGGCGGCCGGGGCCATCGGGGTCGTCCTCGCGCGAGCGGATGAAGGTGTGCGTTCCCGTCACATGGAAGGGCCCATCGTGCCAGCGCACGAGCAGCTCGCTCCCGTGGGTGCGCGTGGAGCCCGGTGCGTTCACCAGCTCCAGCATCCCGGGCACGGTGCTCTCCACGAGCTGCAGCGCGTGCTCCGTGCGCGAGCCGAAGACGGTCGCGTTCACCTCCAACGGCCCGATGCTGCGCCCCACGTCCAGCGACGCGGTGAGGGCGCGCTCCGCCTCCAGGCCGTCGAGCGGGCGAACGCGCGAGAGGCCGATGGACTCCGTCTCTTCGGTGAACGGCGTCGGCGCGAAGTAGCCGGTGCCGACGGAGCCGCGCACCGTCCACCCATCGGGGCGCAGCAGGAGCGAGAGGCGCGGGTTGAGGAAGGCGCCGTACTCGCTGTGCCAATCGGCGCGCCCCGCAAGGGACAGCGTGATCCACTCCGCAGGCGCGAACTCCTCCTGCGCGAAGAGGGACGGCGTGACGTACGTGTAGTCGAAGCGACTCACGTCGTGCGCGCGGTAGCCCTCGGCCTGGAGGGCGGCGCCCACGACCCAGGTGTGGCCACCGCCGGTGCCGGAGTACGC
>DASVVI010000031.1:0-1701 GCA_036386635.1 Longimicrobium sp. | reverse complement strand
CCAGCCGGGCGGCAGGAGGGTTGTAATCACCTCCCACTCGCGATTGAGGGTTGTTGCGTCCATGAGGGCACAGCATAAACTCCCCTTGGGACGCAGTCAACCTAAGTTAGCGCTTATGGGATGAATCCCCCGGCTGGAACAACGCGAAGACGGCTGAAGCCGTCTGGAGAACGGCGGCGTCCACCGGGATTTGTCATCCTGAGCGACGCGCCTCTCAGGCCTCGCCCGTTCCCCGGCCTGTGGCGCGGAGCGAAGGATCTACTGCGCGTGTCGAGGGGCTCGTGGTCGCATGCCGTCCTCTTGTCGCGCCGGCTGGATCCTTCGTTCGCCGCGGAGCGTCGCCGGTGTGGGCGGAGTCTTGTGAAGGCGGCTCGCTCAGGATGACAAATATGAGGTCGACCTGGAGTCCGCGAAGGCGGACTTTGTGTTTTTTCTGCGGCGAATTCCTTTCATTCGCACGTGGAGGCGGGCCTCGGCGAATAGCCGGGCACGGGCAGCCACGCGGGGCGGCCCCTACGGTTTTCGGCGCGCGCGGCGGGAGCCCGGGTATGGGCGAGGGAGGGCGGACACGCAGGTCCGCCTACCGGTTCGCGCGCGGGGGCAAGGGGCCGCACCGAAAACTGGGGCCGGGACGGATCTCGCCCGCGAGTCCGCGAAGGCGGACTTTGTGCTGTTGTAGCCGCGATTTCAATCGCCGGGTCCCCGGTCCCCCCGCCCCGAGGCACGGAGACCTCGCGGTTCTCCGTGCCTCTGCGGCGCCGTCAGGCGGAGCGCTGGGCGCGGTAGCCGGTGCGCAGCTCGGAGACCCAGCGCGGGCGCTCCCGGCCGCAGGCGTCGTAGCCGCGGGCCAGCGACTCCAGCACCTGGTCCGTGGTCTGGAGACGCGCGCCGGGGTGCAGGTCCTGCGTGAGGAGGGCGAGCGCGTGGCCCACCTCCTCCTCGCCCACTGAGCCCGGGTGCGAGCCGCCGTACTGCAGGTACCACTTCCGCAGCCTCCTCAGGGTGGGCGAGTACGGCGCCGTTCCCAGGAGGAACTTCTTGAGCCCCGTGGGGCTCATCCCGATCTCCCGCGCTACGCGCCGCAGCGACGTCCCCTCCACCCGCGCGGACGCCGTGTCGCGGAGGTGCTGGATGTTGGCTTCGTGCGGGTCCCGCGTCCTCTGGAAATCCATCTCAGCTACCCTCCATGCTGCGGTCCAGGTGCTCAATCGGCGTGTCCTGCTGAATGATGTATAATACCGAAGAAAATCCGAATCAAGGGTCCTAGCGCACCTCGTAAAAGTGCACGGGGCGCGCACTTGCGACACTTTGCCCCCGCTCCGGACGCGCTAAGTGGGCCTCCCGCACCGGCTTCGGCGGGCGGCCACTTTGTCTCGCAGGTGGCTGAATATGCGCGGCGTGGACAGGAGAAAAAGTGCGTAGAGTGCGTTAGTGCGTGAGTGCGTTGTCCCCTTCCTGTCATCCTGAGTGACGCGCCGCTCCGTCCACGACCGTCTTCGGATCTTTGGCGCGGAGTGAAGGATCTACTGTGCGTTGCGAGGCGACCGCGGTGAGTTGCGATTCCAGGCCGGGCGTCGGCTAGATCCTTCGTTCGCCGCAGGGAGGCCGGGGTACGCCGCAGAGTATGGTGGAGGCGGCTCTCTCAGGATGACAATGGGGGGTGTGTGGCTTGGTCCGCACTAACGCACTAACGCACTAACG
>DASVVI010000030.1:0-2581 GCA_036386635.1 Longimicrobium sp. | reverse complement strand
ACCTGGCCCGCACCGGCGTGGTGGGGATCGAGGGCGTGGACACCCGCGCGCTCACCCGCCACATCCGCTCGCGCGGCTCCATGCGCGCCGCCATCGCCCCCGCGGCGGACGCGGGCGACGCGCTGCTGGAGCGGATCCGCGCGCAGCCGTCCATGGCGGGGCTGGACCTGGCGGACGAGGTGTCGACCCCCGAGCGCTACACGGTGCAGCCCGCGGGCGAGCGGCGCTTCCGGGTGCTGGCGTACGACTTCGGCGTCAAGAGCCACTCCCTGCAGCTGCTGGCCGCGCGCGGGTGCGAGGTCACGGTGATCCCCTCGCACACGCCGGTGGAAGAGATCGTCGCGGCCGGGGCGGACGGGCTCTTCGTCTCCAACGGCCCCGGCGACCCGGAGGCGGTGCCCCACGCGCTGGACTCCATCCGCGAGCTGGGCGCGCGCGACACGCCGGTGTTCGGAATCTGCCTGGGCCACCAGCTCATCTCGCGCGCATTTGGGGCGACTACTTACAAGCTTCTGTACGGCCACCGGGGCGGCAACCACCCCGTGCGCCGGGTGAGCGACGGGGCGGTGGAGATCACCTCGCAGAACCACGGCTTCGCGGTGGAGGGTGACGAGAGCGGGATTCCGGGCGCGCCGGGGCTGCGCGTGACCCACGTGAACCTGAACGACGGCACCGTCGAGGGCGTGGAGCACACCGAGCAGCCCGTATTCTCGGTGCAGTACCACCCGGAGGCGGCGCCGGGGCCGCACGACTCCGTCTATCTCTTTGACCGCTTTGTGGATGAGATGGAGCGCCGCCGCAACCTCGCGGGCGGAGACGCTTGACGGCACGCGGGCGGCGGATTATCCTTCGGTCGTCCTAAATAGCCGTCCCACACCCCCTTAGGCCGTCTTCGCCCGCAACGCGCCTGCTCCGCTCCCTCCGGCCGCAATGATCCAACGTTTGCCTAACCCGGTTTTTTCGCCCTATAAACGGGTGAAACAGCGGTGCGAATCATTTCCGGCCGTCGCGTGCACGAAGGAGTTCTTCGGGAGGCTCCTCCATCCCGAAGGAGGGCCGCTATCCCTCGAGTTGCGCTGCGTCGCGCATCGACCCGGGGCACTGCCCCAGCATCAACCCCCCCAGGAGGAAGTTTCATGACCAAGGCGGATCTGGTACAGAAGGTCGCTGACACGATCGGCCCCGGCATCACGAAGCGCGACTGCGCGGTGGTGGTGGATTCGTTCCTGAACTCCATCAAGGACGCCATGGCGGATCACCAGAACATCGAGATCCGAGGGTTCGGCACCTTCAAGGTCCGTGAGCGCAAGAGCCGCCTGGCGCGCAACCCGCGCACCGGCGACCCGGTAGAGGTTCCGCCGCGCGCCGTGCCGGTGTTCAAGCCCTCCAAGGAGCTCCGCGCCCTGGTGGAGGAGAAGGTGCTGGAGGTTTGAACGGAAGTGCTAAGTCCTGAGTGCCAAGTGCTGAACTGCAAGTTGGTTCACCCAGCACTTAGGACTCAGCACTTAGGACTTCCCGGTTGCCCGACGCCGTGCGACCGCCCGCCCCGAGACCCGGGGCGGGCGTTTTTCTTGCGTGCTCCTGCGGGTGTCTTCCACCCGGAGCTTCCCGCCATGCCGCAGTCGTTCGACCCGCGCGACGCCCGCGCCTCGCGCATCCACTCCGCCCGCTCACTGGGCCCGTACGAGACCGCCTACAACACCCGCCGCGGCTACACGGAGGTCGACGGCCCGGCCGAGCGCCCCCTGCGCCACCATGAGGAAGAAGTGTGGCGCGGGCGGGGCCGGGACGAGCGGTAGCACGCCTGTGGCACACCTCCTGCCCGGTCCGCCCGCTGAACCCGGACCGGAGATCGTATGCTGATTCAGGAAGTGCTGACCGACCTATCCCCGGCGGAAGTGATCGACCGGGCGCGCGAGTTCTTCAACATGCGCTTCTCGCCCTACGGCGGCTTCACGGCCGACGAGGGCCCGTCGCACATCACCTTCAACACCGAAGCCGGCGACGTGGCGGTCGGCATCGGGACGCAGGAGGGTCGCACGCTGGTGCGCGCCTCCACCTCGCGCCTCCACCACGAGGTCTCGCAATTCCTCATCACCATCGCCCCTCCCGAGGAGGTACGGCAGAACGTGCCCGGGCCGGGGGCGTCTGGGGCGGGGTGAACTGCGGGGGAATGGGGAATGGGGAATGGGGCAGCGGAGAGCAACCCCATTTTGTCATCCTGAGCGAAGCGCTGCTCCAACCTCGCCCCGGCTCTAAACTATGGCGCGAGCGAAGGATCTACTGCGCGTTCCGCGAGGCTCGCGGTTCCTCGCGATCCTCTCGCCTCACCGGCTAGATCCTTCGCTCCGCGCCAAGCATTGAAGACGTGCCAAGTACGGAGACGCGCGTCGCTCAGGATGACAAAAGGTTGGTGGGCCGGGCCACAGCCCGCTTCAGCGGGCTTCGCATGGTTCCAGCCGGGGGATTCACCCCATAAGCGCTAACTTAGGTTGACTGCGTCCCAAGGGGAGTTTATGCTGTGCCCTCATGGACGCAACAACCCTCAATCGCGAGTGGGAGGTGATTACAACCCTCCTGC
>DASVVI010000029.1:0-2970 GCA_036386635.1 Longimicrobium sp. | reverse complement strand
GCGCACGCCGCCATGAAGGAGAGCGCCACCAGGTACGTGGCGAGCGCCGCGCGGCGCACCCCGCGCGCGTTGCCCGCCCCCACGTGCTGCCCCACGCGCACCGACCCCGCGATGCTGGCCCCCAGCGGCACCATGTAGGTGGTGGAGGCGACACTGATCGTCACCTGGTGCGCGGCGAGCTGCACGGGGCCCAGCCACCCCATCATCACCGCGGAAAGCGCAAAGATCCCCACCTCCGCGCCGAGCTGCGCGCCTACGGGCACACCCAGCCCCGTGATCCGCCGCAGCCGGTCGATGGCCGGGCGCAGCGACACGCCGCGGAACGGGTGCAGCCCGGAGGCGCGAAGGACGTAGACGATCATCCCCGCGAGCATCGCCCAGCGCACGGCCGAGGTCGCGATGCCGGAGCCGACCACGCCCAGCGGCCGCACCACGCCGGGGACGCCCCAGATCAGCGCCCAGTTCCCCAGCACGTTCAGCGTCACCCCCACGAAGCTCAGCCACATCGCGGGCCGCGACACGCCCATCCCCTCCAGGTACTGGCGGAAGGCCATGAAGAGGAGGAGCGGCAGCACTCCGGGGGCGAGCGCCGTCAGGTAGTCGCCCGCCAGCAGCGCCACCTCCGGCGCCTGGCCCAGCAGGAGCGACACCCGCCGGCCAGACACCGACAGCAGCGTGCCCGGAATGGCGAGCGCGGCGGCCAGCCAGAGCCCCTGCACCAGCACGCGCCGGCACTCGTCGCGGTCGCCGGCGCCGAAGGCCTGGCTCACGAGCGGGCTCATCCCCATCACGATGCCGTTGCACACCACGATCATGGCGAACTGGAGGGAGCTGGCGATCCCCGCCGCCGCCAGCGCGGTGGCGCCGAGGCGGCCCACCATGATGGTGTCGGCGGTGTTCATCGCGATCCCGCCCAGCTGGGCGACGACGATGGGGCCCGCGATCCGCGCCAGCTCGCGGACTTCGTGGAGGAAGAGGCGCCTGCGGCGCCGCAATGCGTGGCTCATGTGCAGCCCTAAAAGCGAAGGGGCTCCGCGGCCGGCGGAGCCCCTCGCGGGTGTGGACGGACGTGGCGTCTCAGTTGCGCTCCTGCGGCATCTGCACCCCGATCACGCGCCCCTCCCCGGAGGAAAGGAGCGCTTCGGCGAAGTCCTGGCGCTCCTCCATCACCGAGAGCCGGTTGTCGATCCCGGTGAGGAGGTCGCGGATCTGCGCCATGTCCGCGGGCGGCGGCGGCGGCGCGGGCCTCAGCCGCTGCTCCGCCATCACCTCCAGCAGACGCCCCAGCCGCTTGGAGATGGGACGCAGGATCAGCACGGCGCCGGTAGTGATGATCCCGGTCGTCATGACGATCATCGGGGCGAGGTCGGGGGTCATGGCTCTCTCCTTCTTCGTTCCGGATGTGCGGGTGCCGCTCGGTGGCTGCTACGGGACGCGGACCGGCGGTGTTTCGCGACGAGTCCGCGCGGGCGCCCGCTTCGGCTTGCCGGTGACCAGCTCGTAGCGGAACGCCATCAGCCCGGCGAAGACGCCCGCGAAGATCAGCGGCGGCACCACATCCTTTTTTACCAGCAGGAAAAAGTGCAGCACGCCGAGCCCTGCTGCAACATAAACCAATCGATGCAGCTTCTGCCAGCGTTTTCCCATCCGCCGGATCGCGCGCTGGCTGGAGGTGAGCGCCAGCGGTAGCAGGATGAGCAGCGCCGCGAAACCCACCGTCACCCACGGGTGCTTCACCACGTCGGCCACGATGAAGCCCCAGGAGAACGACTGGTCCACCAGGTACGTGGCGAAGTGCAGCACGGCGTAGAAGAAGGCGAAGTTCCCCAGCACCTTCCTCGCGCCGATGATCCCGTTCCACCCGGTCAGCCGGCGCAGCGGGGTGATGGCGAGCGACGACATCAGCAGCGTGAGCGCCCAGAAGCCGGTGAGGTGCGTCACCGTCTCGATGGGGTCCACGCCGATCCCGCCCGTCGCCAGGATGACGAGCGGGGTGAGGCCCAGGAGCCACGCCGCGGGCTTGGCGGCGCGGTCCAGCGCGCGTGCCACCTAGAAGTTCCTCCGCAGGTCCATCCCGCGGTACAGCCCCGCCACCTGGTCCGCGTAGCCGTTGAACATCAGCGTCGGCCGGCGCAGAAAGGTGCCGATGCGCCGCTCGCGCGCCTGGCTCCAGCGCGGGTGGTCCACCTGCGGATTGACGTTGGCGTAGAAGCCGTACTCGTTGGGCGCGGACACGTTCCACGCCGTGCGCGGCTGCCGGTCCGTAAAGCGGATGCGCACGATGCTCTTGATGGACTTGAAGCCGTACTTCCACGGCACCACCAGCCGCAGCGGCGCCCCGTTCTGCGCCGGGAGCGGCTTCCCGTAGATCCCCGTGGCGAGCAGCGTCAGCGGATGCATCGCCTCGTCCATGCGCAGCCCCTCCACGTACGGCCACTCCAGCACGCCGCGCTGCTGCCCCGGCATCTGCCGCGGGTCGTGCAGCGTGGTGAACTCCACGAAGCGCGCGCCGGGGAGGGGCTCCGCGCGGGCGAGCACGTCGCGCAGCGGAATCCCCTGCCACGGAACCACCAGCGACCACGCCTCCACGCAGCGCAGGCGGTAGGTGCGGTCCTGCACGCGGTTGGCGCGGATGAGGGTGTCGATGGGGTAGCGCCCCGGCTTGCGGCACATCCCTTCGATGCTGACCGTCCACGGCCGCGACTTGAGGAGCCGCGGCGCCAGGCGGGCGGGGTCTTCCTTGTCCGTGCCGAACTCGTAGAAGTTGTTGTACTGCGTGATCTCTTCGTACGAATTCGCCTTGTCCTGCGCCCCCTCCGCCTCCGCGCACGCCATGAGCGACGCGGGCGCCGCCACGGTTGCGATCGCCGCGGCCGCCGCGCCGATGAAGCCGCGGCGGTTCACGTACACGCTCTCCGGTGTGATCTCGGAGGACGGAATGTCGTCGGGCTTGCGGATCAGCATCGGCGG
>DASVVI010000028.1:0-3151 GCA_036386635.1 Longimicrobium sp. | reverse complement strand
GCGGGCGGCGCCCCACGCGGCGGCCTGGCGCACGGGGAGCACGTCCAGCACCCCGCCGTCCACCAGCACGTCGCCGCCGATGCGGGCGGGGGGGAAGTAGATGGGGATGGCGCACGACGCGTACACGGCGTCCACCACCGGTACCTCCTCGTTGGCGCCGCTGCCGAACCACACCTCGTTGCCGGTGACGAGCGAGACCGCGTTGAGGCGGAGCGGCTTCTGGAACTCGGCGAACGTCTGGATGGGGAGGGTGCGCTCCAGGTAGGCGCGAAAGTGGTCGCCGCGGAACACCGCTTCCTCGCGCACGCCGCCGAAGAGCATGGCGCGCCGGTTGATGGCGACGATGTCGTCCTTGGTGAGCTTGCGGGCAAGCTCGGCCAGCTCGCGCCACCCCCAGCCGGAGGCGAGCCCCGTGGCCATCATCGACCCGATGCTGGTGCCGATGAAGGCGCTCACCTCGATCCCGGCCTCCTGCAGCGCCTTCCACACGCCGATGTGAGCCACGCCCTTCATCCCCCCGCCGCCCAGCACCAGCACGGTGCCGCCCACCGGCAAGGGATGTGGAAGCGGAGTCTGCGGTTCAGGCATGGTCGGCGGCGTGTGCGGGGGAGGGACGCGTGTGGGTGATGGTGCGCGGGAAGCGTGCCCGAAGCTCCGCCAGTTCACGGAGCGGACGCCCGCCGATGCGCGTTGCCGCGCCCGGATCTCTCGAGCGAACGCAAGGTGAAGCGATGAAAAGGGTTCCGGTTTGCGGGGAGCTTCGTTATCTTGCGAGTCTTCCCGCACGATCCACCTCCCAGAATACGAGCCGCCATGCGCATCCTACTTGCCGCACTCGTCGTTTCCTGCGGTGCCGCCTCCGCCGCGTCGGCGCAGCAGGCCGACAGCACGAAGCAGAGCAGCCAGCGGGCCGCCGTCACCGTGCTGGTGGTGAACCGCACGACCGAGGAGCTGCGCGTGAGCGGCCGCGGCGTGAGCCCGGTGCGGATCACGGCGGGGCGCACCGGGTGCGTGACGCTGAGCGCCAACCCCGGCGACGTCGTGCTCAACGCCGAGATCGTGGGAAGCGACCTGGGGGTCACGATGGCCGCGCGCCCGGCCGGATCGGACGAGCCCGCCGGCACCCCCCGCGGCACCGCGCGCCGCCGCACCATGCGCTCCAAGGCGTTCGCGGCGTCGGCGGCGCCTGCCTGGGAGTGGACGATCGCGGGGTACACCGCGGACCAGGCGGATGTTGTGCCGGCCACCACGGCCTGCTCCAACTGACCGCATCGCGCGGTACTTCGGCTAGAGAGAGGGGGGAGCCCACCGCGGCTCCCCCCTCTCTTCACTTGAAGATCAGCGGTTCAGGCGGATGCCGCACGGTTCCCTCCGCATCATTCTTGCGACCCGGCCGCACCCCCTTCCGGGAGACGGTTGGAAGCTTGACGCGGGCGGGGAGCGGGGGTAGCTTGCCCCTGATACGGAGAATCATTATTGGGAGACGCGCCCACACGGGAGCGGAACCCGGCGGGCGGGGTATCATACGGTTTCCCGCCGAACGCGACGCACAACGACTACCGGCCGGCCCCACGCGGGCCGCCGTCCCAGGAGACCGAACGAGATGGCCGAGCCGCTGCTGAAGATCACCAACCTCCACGCCGAGATCGCGGAAGACGGCACGGAGATCCTGAAGGGGCTGGACCTGGAGCTGCACGCGGGCGAGATCCACGCGATCATGGGGCCCAACGGCTCCGGGAAGAGCACGCTTTCCAAGGTGATCTCCGGGCACCCCGCCTACGAGGTGACCGACGGCGACATCGTCTTCAAGGGCGAGAGCGTGCTGGACATGGAGCCCGACGAGCGGGCTCGCGCCGGCATCTTCCTCGCCTTCCAGTACCCGGTGGAGATCCCGGGCGTCTCGGTCGCCAACTTCATGCGCACGGCGCTGAACGCCAAGCGCGGCGAAGAGGTGGACATCTTCGACTTCCAGGACGAGCTGGAAGGGCGGATGGGGATGCTGGAGATGGACCCGGCGTTCGCCATGCGCTCCGTGAACGACGGCTTCAGCGGCGGCGAGAAGAAGCGCAACGAGATCCTGCAGCTCGCCATGCTGGAGCCGCAGCTCGCCGTGATGGACGAGACGGACAGCGGCCTGGACATCGACGCGCTCAAGATCGTGACCAGCGGGATCAACAAGATCAAGGACGAGCGCAAGGACATGGCCGTGCTGCTGATCACGCACTACCAGCGGATGCTCAACTACATCACCCCCGACCGGGTGCACGTGATGGTGGACGGACGGATCATCCGCTCCGGCGGCCCTGAGCTGGCGTTGGAGCTGGAGGAGCGGGGGTATGATTGGCTCCGGGAAGGGGCCGCGGTCTGAACGGAAGTGCGTGAGTGCGTTAGTGCGTGAGTGCGCTTGGAAGGGCGCTTCAAACGCACTGACGCACTGACGCACTAACGCACTTTGGTTCCATCCTGAGGAGGCACACCGATGCCCGTTAACGAAAGCGTCGCCGCACTGAACCTGGACGAGTACAAATACGGGTTCCGCGACGAAGAGAACTACATCTTCAAGAGCCGCAAGGGCCTGGACGAGGACATCGTCCGGGAGATCAGCGGGCAGAAGAACGAGCCGCAGTGGATGCTGGACGTGCGGCTCAAAGCGCTGAAGCACGCCGTCAAGCGGCCCTGGCCCACCTGGGGCGGCGACCTGAGCGGGCTGAACTTCGAAGACATCTACTTCTACATCCGCCCCAGCGAAAAGACGGGGCGCACGTGGGACGAGGTGCCGGAGGGGATCAAGAACACCTTTGAGCGCCTGGGGATTCCGGACCAGGAGCGCCGCATCCTGGCCGGCGTCGGCGCGCAGTACGAGAGCGAGGTGGTGTACCACTCGCTCAAGAAGGAGTGGGAGGACGCCGGCGTCATCTTCAAGGGGATGGACGACGGGCTGCGCGAGCACGAGGACATCGTGCGCCAGTACTTCGGCACCGTGGTGCCGTACCGCGACAACCTGTTCGCGGCGGTCAACACGGCGGTGTGGTCCGGCGGGTCGTTCGTGTACATCCCCAAGGGGGTGAAGCTCGACATGCCGCTCCAGGCCTACTTTCGCATCAACGCGGAGGCCATGGGGCAGTTCGAGCGCACGATGATCATCGTGGAA
>DASVVI010000027.1:0-9317 GCA_036386635.1 Longimicrobium sp. | reverse complement strand
GCGATGCAGAGGCGGCTCAACCTGCAGGTGAAGTTCCGCGAGTCCTTTCGTCCTTTCGCGCCATCGGTGCTGCGGGAGGACGTGGCGGAGTGGTTCGGCCTAGACTGCGACAGCCCCTACATGCTCCTGGTGGCGGATGTGGCCGCCAGCCGCCGGCGCCCGCCCGCGGCCGGCGAGGAGGCCCTCTTCGGCATCGACCGGCTGAACGCCGCGCGCTCGTCGATCCCTGCCGTCACGCACGTGGACCACTCCGCTCGCATCCAGACGGTGCACCGCGAGACCAACCCGCGCTACCACGCCCTGCTCACGGCGTGGAAGGAGCGCACGGGGTGTCCGGTATTGGTGAACACATCGTTCAACGTGCGCGGCGAGCCCATCGTCCTCTCCCCGCACGATGCGTTTCGCTGCTTCATGGGGACGGACATCGACGTCCTTGCGGCGGAGAACTGCTTCCTCGTGCGCGAGGAGCAGGACCCCGCCCTGCGCCTGTCGTACCGCGACGCCTTCGAAGCCGACTGAAAGGATGTCAGGCAAAGGCGCGAAGACGCTAAGGAAAGAGACGGAAGCCCCTTCTTTGCGCCTTTGCGCCTTTGCGTGAGACCATCATGCCCAAACCGCCGAAACCCCGCCGCCCGGCACCCGCGCCGCCACCCGCATCGCCCGCGCCCCGCGCCCCGCTCTCCCCCGCGCGGCGGCGGCTCTTTGCCGGGGTGATGCTTGCGGTGCCGCTGCTCTTCTTCCTCGTGCTGGAGGGAGGGCTGCGCCTCGCGGGGTTCGGCGACTCGTACCCGCTCTTCGTGAGCGCGCCCAGCCAGCCGGACTACCTCTTCCCAAACCCGGAGGTGGCGCGCCGCTACTTCCGGCAGGGGAGCATCGTCCCGCTGCCGCAGATGGACTTCTTTCGCGCGCAAAAGGCGCCGGGGAGCTTCCGCATCTTCTTTCAGGGCGAGTCGTCGGCGGCGGGATTTCCGTACCGGCACGGCGGCGCGCCCTCGCGGATGCTGGCCGAGCGGCTGCAGGCAACCTTTCCCGGCCGCGATGTCGAGGTGGTGAACACGGCGCTCACGGCCGTCAACTCGTACACGCTCCTCGACCAGTCGCGGGAGATCATCGCGCAGAAGCCGGACGCCGTGATGATCTACACGGGACACAACGAGTTCTACGGCGTCTTCGGGGTGGGCTCGTCGCAGTCCGGCGGGCGCTCGCGGGCGCTGGTGAAGGCGTATCTCGCGCTCCGACCGCTACGCACCGTACAGCTCCTGGCCCGGGCGCTCTCCCGCGCGCCGGCCGCGGACGGGTCCGCGCGCTCGGTGATGGAGCTGATGGCCGGCGAGCAGCTGATTGCGTACGGCACGCCGCGCTACCGGGCCGGGCTCGCGCAGTTCCGCGCCAATCTGTCCGAGCTGCTGGCGCGCTACAGGGCGAGCGGCATCCCGGTGCTGATCGGCACCGTGGCCAGCAACGACCGCGGACAGCGCCCGTTCGCCAGCGCGCCGATGCCGGGCACCGATCGCGCCGCATGGGAGCGCGCCTACCGCGCCGGCGTGCAGGCGATGGCGCGCGGAGACACCCCCGCCGCGGAGCGCGCGCTGCACGACGCCATCCGCATCGACAGCACCGCCGCCGACGCGTTCTTTGCGCTTGCTCGCTGCGCCGAGACCCGCGGCGACGTGGCGGGCGCGCGCGCCGCCTACCGCGCGGCCCGAGACCGCGACCAGCTCCGCTTCCGCGCTCCGGAGGACGTCAACCGAATCATCCGCGAGGAGGCCGCCCGCCACGGCGCAACGGTCGTGGACACGCGCGCGGCGCTGGAGCGCGCATCCCCCGGCGGCGTGGTGGGCGACGCCGTGATGCTGGAGCATCTGCACCCCAACGTGCAGGGCTACTTCGTGATCGCGGACGCCTTCTACCAGGCGCTGCGGGCGAAGGGGATGATCGGCCCGTGGACCCGCGCCGTCCCCGCCGCGCACGCCCGCGCCGCCCTGCCACTGACCGCGGTGGACTCGCTCGTGGGCGTGTTTCGCGCGGACCGGCTGCGCTCGGGGTGGCCCTTTCAGCCCCGCGGCGCGCGCGTGACCCCCGTCGTCGACACGCTCCGTCCGCGCATCATCGAGGAAGAGCTGGCGCTGGGGCTGGTTCGCGAGACGATGTCGTGGCCGGAAGCCACGGACCGGCTGCGCGACGCGTACGAGCGCGCGGGCGACCGTGAGGGTGCGCTGCGGGCCGCACGTGCCATGGCCGCGGAGTTCCGGGCGGACGCGGAGCCCGCGTTCGTGGCGGGTCGCCTCGCCTTCGTGCTTGGCCGCTACGACGAAGCGCTGCGCTACGCCCGCGCCGCGACCGAGCGCGGGGAGACGGCGCAGTCCGCGCAGCTCCTCGGCTTCGTCCTCCTGCGCCTGGGCGACCACGCGGGCGGTGCGCGCAGCCTGCGCCGCGCCGCCACGCTCGACCCGAGCGACCAGGGCATCGCCTTCGCCGCCACCGCCGCCGAAGCGATCCCGCGGCTGGAGCAGGCCCGCGCCCGCACGCCCCGCGACCCCGCCATCCTCTTCAACCTCGCGAACGCGTACGCCATCACGCAGCAGTTCGACCGCTCTCGCGAAGCGCTGGCAGTGCTGCGGGACGTGGAGCCGGGGCACGCCGGGGCGCGTGACCTGGCCCAGCGGCTTCCCTGACTGCGATTGGCGCCGTTCCCCATTCCCCCTTCCCCATTCCCCATGGTACTTTGGGCGCGCGAAACCAGACCGATCCGTCTGGTGCGCAACGACGAACGAAAACGGGACGCTGCCGGGATATGATCTGGGATTTTCTGAACGACAAGCTGGCGGAGGCCTTCGCCGCGGCCGGGTACGGCGAGGTGCCGGCCATCGCCGAGAAGTCGCGGCGGCCAGAGGCGGGGCAGTTCCAGTGCAACACGGCGATGTCGCTGGCCAAAGCCGCGCGGCAGGCGCCCGTCGCCATCGGCAACGCGGTGGCGGCGAAGCTGGAGTTCCCCTTTGACCGCGTGTCGGTGGCGGGGCCGGGGTTCATCAACTTCTCGCTGTCCGATGAATACCTCGCGCGTGAGGCCGGTGCGCTGCTCGACGATCCGCGTCACGGCGCGCCGCGGGTGCAGCCCATCAAGCTGATGATGGACTTCGGCGGGCCCAACGTCGCCAAGCGGATGCACGTGGGGCACCTGCGCTCCTCCATCATCGGCGATTCGCTGCAGCGCTGCGCCCGCTTCCTGGGCCACGACGTCACCAGCGACGTGCACCTGGGCGACTGGGGGCTTCCCATGGGGATGCTCGTCGCGGAGATCCGCCGCCGCTGGCCGGAGCTGCCGTACTTCGCCCCCGGTGGCCCCACCGGTCCGGTCGAGGACGGGATCACCGTGGACGTCCTCAACAAGCTGTATCCGGAGGCCGCGTCGCGCGCCAAGGCCGACCCGGCCGCGCTGGAGGAGGCGAAGCAGGCCACCACCGCGCTGCAGACCGGCGACCCCGGCCTGCGCGCGCTCTGGCGGCGGATGGTGGACGTGTCGGTCGCGTCCGTGCGCGCCGACCTGGACCTGATGGGCGTCACCTTCGACCTGTGGGAAGGCGAGAGCGACGTCCGCGACCGGCTGGACGGGATGCTGGAGCGCCTCACCGAGAGCGGCGTGGCGCAGCGTTCCGAGGGTGCGCTGGTGGTGCAGGTGGAGCGCCAGGACGACTCGGAGCCGGTGCCGCCGCTCCTCCTGGTAAAGGGCGACGGGAGCGTCACCTACGGCGCCACCGACGTCGCCACCATCGAGCACCGCGTGGAGCTTCGCGACCCCGACGTCATCTGGTACGTGGTGGACCAGCGGCAGCGGCTCCACTTCGTACAGGTCTTCCGCGCGGCCGAGGCGGGCGGGATGGTGAAGGAGGGCCGCCCCGTGCTGGAGCACCTGGGCTTCGGCACCATGAACGGGCCGGACGGCAAGCCCTTCAAGACGCGCTCGGGCGAGGTGATGAGCCTGCGCGACCTGCTGGAGCTGACCATCGCCGAGGCGCGCAGCCGCCTGGGCGAGATCGCGCTCTCCGCCGACATCACGGACGAGGAGCGCGAGACGATCGCGAAGCGGATCGGGCTGGCGGCCATCAAGTTCGCGGACCTGCGCAACCACCGCACGTCGGACTACATCTTCGACGTCGCGCAGTTCTCTTCGTTCGAGGGGAAGACGGGGCCGTACCTGTGCTACTCCATCGTCCGCTCGCGCTCCATCCAGGCCAGGGCGGCGGCGGCTGGCTTCGAGGCGGGCGAACTGGTGGCGCCGCGCAGCGACGAGGAGCGCGACGTGTGCCTGCGCCTGCTGGACTTCGGGCGGGCGGTGATGGCCACCTACGAGCGGCGCGCGCCCAACGCCCTGTGCGAGCACGCCTTCGAGCTGGCGCAGAGCTTCAACGCCTTTTACCACAAGCACCACATCCTCTCCGAAGAGGATGCGGCCCGGCGCGCCTCCATGCTCACCCTCACGCGGCTGGTGAGCGACCAACTCGTGCTGGCGCTGGGGATTCTGGGGATCGAGGCGCCGGAGCGGATGTAGGCGGGGGCCCTCACCCCCGTCTCGTTACACTCGACTGCCCCCTCTCCCGATAACAGGAGAGGGCTGCGCCCTCTGTTATCGAGAGAGGGGGCTGGTTTTGCGCTCCTGCCGCAAAGGTTGCGGTGGGGGCGTGTTTCGTTGCGTCAGCGGGCGGGGGGGAGGGTGGCGCAGTCGACGCGGGTGGCGCGGACGTGCCAGTTCTGCGTTCCGGATTGCGCCGTGCCGGCGAGCTCCGTTCCGCGGTCGTTGAGCTCCATGGTGCCCTCGGTGGCGCCCTCGTTCCAGCGGACGCGGATGGAGGAGCCGCCGCGGACGGACTGCCAGCGAAGCGGCCGCCAGGCGCCGCTCTCCTCCACGATCCGGCCGTCGTACCAGTGCGCCCCCACCGCCTCGCCTCCGCGGTCGCTGAGCACCAGCCACTGGCCGGAGAGCCGCGTGGCGGATCGCGAGAGGAGCGGCGTCGAGGAGCGGTAGCAGCTGTGATCGCCGCTCGGTTGCGGGACGTCCGAGCGCGGGGGCAGCGACCCGCACGCGCCCACCAGCGCGAGCGAGGCCAGTGCGATGCGATGGAGGCGGTTCATCGGGGCTCGGCGGTTCAAAGGATTCGTGAGCGGAAGCATCGTATGGCAGGGGATGGAAGAATCCGGCCGCGGGGCGAGTGCTCCTTGTTCGTAGGACCAGATGGACGCGATGTTGGGTCCAGTCGGATCAACCATGGAGGAGCCATGACCGTGAGCGCGATGGATGTCGCGGAGATGCTGGGCGGGGCTCGCACGCTCGGGCGGCGCGTGGGGACGCTCACGGAGCTGCGCCGCGCGGTGGAGGAGGGGCTGCCCGTGGAATCGCTGGATGCGGTTGCGGGGTATCTAAGTGTGAACGACGTCGAGGCGTCCACACTCAAGTACCGCATCGTGCCCAAGACCACGCTCCGGCGCCGTACCCGGCTGAGCCCGGAGGAAAGCGAGCGCACGGAGCGGCTAGCCCGCCTCGCCACGCTCGCCGGGCACGTGTGGGAAGATCCGGGGCTCGCGCGCGAGTTCCTCACCAGCGCCCAACCGCAGCTCGGCGGCGAGCGGCCGATCGACCTCGCCCGCACCGATCTCGGCGCGCGGGAGGTGGAGGAGCTGCTGATGAGGATCGAGACGCGCTTCCCGTATGATTGCCTGGCGGATCACCAGGACGCGGCATCCGCCCTACGATGGAACGGGTGCGCACGATTGGGGCGGCCGCTGGAACTCGCGGGGGCGCCGCGTCATCTACGGCGCGGACTCGTTCGCCGGGGCCATCCTGGAGATCCTGGCGCACACGCTGAAGCCGCGCACCCTTCCAGGTCCCCACCACGCCGTCCGCATCGACGTTCCGGATGACCTCCTGGAGCGCCTGGACCCGGCTCTCCTACCTGCATGGGACGCCAGGCAGTCCCCCGCCGCGGCCGCGTTCGGCGACGCGTGGTACGACCAGCGGCGCTCCGCCGGACTGCTGGTGCCCGCCGTGTCGTCGCGCCCCGTGGGACTGAACTTGATGATCAACCCGGAGCATCCTGACGCCGCTCGGATCAGGATCTCCGAGCCCTTTGCCGTGCCCTGGGGCGAGCGGCTGTTCTGAGAGGCGAGCGGGCCTCAAGGAACGCGCACCAGCACGCTCATTCAGCGCCAGCGAGTGACCGTGCGCGGGCATTTGACGGCGGAACAGCGCGGGTGCGCGGAGGGGGGCGGCCTGTTACTTTGTGGGGGCCATCACCTTCACACGGTCCTCCCCCCGGCGTTCGAGAACGTGCCCCAGTCCAGCCCGCTCCCGCAGCTCCAATCCCTGCTGCGCGAACTTTTCCAGCTCGACCTTTCCGATCTCGACTTCGGCCTCTACCGCGTGCTGCGGCGGAAGCGGGACGACATCGAGGCGTTCCTCAACGAACAGCTCCCCCGCCGCGTGGGGGAGGCGTTCCGTGAAGCCAGCGCCGAGGAGAGAGAGCGGCTGCAGGCGCGGCTCGATGCGCAGGCCGACAGGATCCGCACAAGCCTCGGGGCTGCTGCGCTCCAGGACGGGGAAATCGCCCCCCACTTCGCCGGTACTCCCATGGCGGAGGAGTACGAAGCCATCCGCATACAGCTGGCGGACGTGCGCGCGAGCGAAGCGCAGCAGGCGGAGGTGTTCAACCATCTTCTGCAATTCTTCTCGCGCTACTACGACGCGGGAGACTTCATGCCGCGCCGGCGCTATGGTGCGTCTCGCGAGCACTTCGCCGTTCCGTACAACGGCGAGGAGACGTTCTTCCACTGGGCCAACCGCGGCCAGCACTACGTCAAGTCCGGCGAGCTCTTTCGCGACTACGCCTTCGTGGCGGACGCGGGGCTCCTCGGCGAGTTTCGCGTGCGCTTCGTGCTGCGGCAGGCCACGGTGGCGCCCGGCAACACCAAGGGGGAAGCGCGCTTCTTCTTCCCCCTTCCGCACGAGGCCGAGTGGAGGCCCGGGGAGCGTGTCTTCATCCTCCCCTTCCACTACCGGCTCCCCACGGCGGAAGAGCAGGCCCGCTTCGGCAAGAACGGCAGGGCGCAGGAGGTGATTCTCGCCGACGCGTTTCCGCGCATCGTGGATGCCGCCACCGACCCGGCGCTGAAGGGTGCCCTGGAGGCGGCTCCGGCGGCCGTGGAAGGGGCGGCGCAGGAGCCGCCGTACCTCATGCGCAGGCTGCGGCACTTCACGCGGCGCAGCACCAGCGACTACTTCGTGCACCGCAACCTGCGGCGCTTCCTGGAACGGGAGCTGGAGTTCTACGTCAAGGACCAGGTCCTTCACCTGGGCGACCTGGAGGCCGACCTCCCCGCGAAGCTGCGGGTGCTCCGCACGGTGCGGCGGCTGGCGGGGGAGCTGACGGAGTTCCTCGCGGAGCTGGAAGAGGTGCAGCGGCGGCTCTTCGAGAAGCGGAAGCTGGTGCTGCGCACCGACTGGCTGGCGCTGATCAAGGACGTGCCGCGCGCGCTGTGGCCGGAGGTGCTCGGCAGCGAGGCGCAGGTGGAGGCGTGGCGCGAGCTCTTCGCCATCGACCCCGCCAAGGACCTGTTCAACCCGGGCGGCGAGCTGAACGAGCGCTTCCTGGACGAGCATCCCACCCTGGTGGTGAACACCCGCCATTTCACGGGCGACTTCGTGGACCGCCTCCTCGAGGGCTTCGACGGGAACATCGACGAGGCCACCGGCGGGGTGCTCATCAACTCCGAGAACTACCAGGCGCTCCGGCTTCTGCAGCGTTCCTACGCGGGGCGGGTGAAGTGCATCTACATCGACCCGCCTTACAACACCGGCAGCGACGACTTCATCTACAAGGACCGTTACCAGCACTCGTCATGGCTGACGATGATGCAGGAGCGGCTTCTTCTGGCGAGATCGTTGCTTACAGATGATGGAGTTCTGTTCGTCAGCATTGACGACAATGAATACACCCGGTTGTGGCCCCTGTTGAAGGATGTGTTCGGCGAAAACTATTTGGCGAGCTTTGTTTGGAAGCGACGGAGCTCTTCCGCCCTGCGAGCGGCACCCGTTTCCGTAGATCACGAATACGTACTTGTATTTGCGAAAGACGTTGCGCGGGCAAAACTGTACGGACTCTCAAAGGGAGTTGAGGGATACCCTTACGCGGATGGTGAGCGGCGCTACGCGAGTACCGATCTCACCGTGGGTATGACAGCCGAGCAGCGTCCGGGGCAGTTCTACAGCATCCAAAATCCGAGGACGGGGAAAGAGTACCCGGGCAATCCCCAGCGCGTGTGGCGCTTTTTCCCAGACACGATGGCGCGGGTGATCGCGGATGATCTGGTCATCTGGCCTGATGAAGTAGACAGTGGTATGTCGCGTCCCAGGTATAAAACGTATTACGATCCGGAGGACTCGAAACCGAAACCCGTGTCGAGTTGGATCGATACCTCGAGCACAAATGACCGCGAGTTGCGCGAAGACGAGAATGAGTATGATCTGCACATTCTCACGTCTGGAATGAATCAGGAGGGAGGACGGGTTCTTGACGCAGTGTTGGGAGCACGGGCCTTCGCGTACCCCAAACCTGTTTCATTGATCAGATCTCTCATTCGTGCAGCTACGCGTGATGGAGACATTGTCATCGATTTTTTTGCGGGTTCAGGGACGACGGGCCACGCAGTTCTCAATCTGAATCAGGAAGACGGCGGCGCACGCCATGTCGTTTTGGTCGAATCAGGTGATTACTTCTCGAGCGCGCTCGTACCGCGTATCGAGCGCGTGCTCCACGCCCCGAAGTGGCGCGACGGATTGCCCGCTGTTCTCCCCAGCGTCGATGAAGTCGCCCGCACGCCGCGTCTCGTGAAGATCCTGCGCCTCGAAAGCTACGAGGACGCGCTCCACAATCTCTGCGCGGACGATACCATACGCCGCGAGGAGCCCCGCGCCGACGCGTTCCGGAAAACGGTGGGCGCGGACGCGTACCGCATCCGCTACATGGCCGGGCTGTCCATGGACGCGAGCGCGTCGATGCTGCAGCTGGAGGGCGTGGACCACCCGTTCGGCTACACCATCGAAACGCTGGGCGAGGACGGCCCGCGGGTGGAGCCGGTGGACCTCATCGAGACCTTCAACCTGGTGTACGGGCTGCGCGTGGAGCGGCGCGAGCGGTGGACCAACCCGGCGGACGGGCGGCTCTACCGCACGGTGCAGGGGCGCGGGCACGACGACCGGCGCGTGCTGGTGCTGTGGCGCGACGTGGACGGACTGGATACCGCCACGGAGCGCGCGTGGCTGGAGC
>DASVVI010000026.1:0-5861 GCA_036386635.1 Longimicrobium sp. | reverse complement strand
CCGGCGTCGTGGACGGCGTGCGCGGCGCCGTGCTCGAGCCGAGCGCGGTCGCGCGTGGCGAGCCGAGCTCGCGCACCCCGGTCGGCGACTTCGCGCTGCGGGCGCAGGCGGTGGTCGTCACCTCCGGCGGGATCGGCGGCGACCCCGAGCTGGTCCGGCGGTACTGGCCGGAGCGGCTCGGGGCCCCGCCCGCGCGCCTCCTCTCCGGCGTCCCGGCGCACGTGGACGGCCGGATGCTCGGCATCGCCGAGGCGGCCGGCGGGCGGGTGGTCAACCGCGACCGCATGTGGCACTACGTGGAGGGGATCGAGAACTGGAGCCCCATCTGGAGCCGCCACGGCATCCGCATCCTTCCCGGGCCGTCGTCCGTGTGGCTGGACGCGCGCGGCAACCGCCTTCCCGCGCCGCTCTTTCCCGGCTTCGACACGCTGGGCACGCTTGCGCACCTGTCGAAGACGGGGAGCGAGCACTCCTGGTTCATCCTCACGCAGCGCATCATCGCCCGCGAGTTCGCGCTCAGCGGGAGCGAGCAGAACCCCGACCTCACCGGCCGAAGCTGGATCCAGGTGGCGGGGCGTGCGCGCGGCGGCAGGGCGCCCGCGCCGGTGGAGGCGTTCAAGAGCAACGGCGCCGACTTCATCGTGGAGCGCACCCTTCCCGAGCTGGTGCGGCGGATGAACGCGCTCGTCGGCGGGCCGCTGCTGGACGCGGCCGAGGTGGAGCGCGTGATCGTGGCGCGCGACCGCGAGGTGGCCAACGAGTTCACCAAGGACGCGCAGATCAACGCCATCCGCGGCGCGCGGCGCTACCTGGGCGACCGGCTGATCCGCACCGCGAAGCCGCACCGCATCCTGGACCCGGAGGCCGGCCCGCTCATCGCCGTGCGCCTCTCCATCCTCACCCGCAAGACGCTGGGCGGGCTGCAGACCGACCTCGACTCGCGCGTCCTGTCGCGGGACGGCGAGCCGCTCCCCGGCCTGTACGCCGCGGGAGAGGCGGCGGGGTTCGGCGGTGGCGGGATGCACGGCTACCGTGCGCTGGAGGGCACCTTTCTGGGCGGCTGCCTCTTCTCCGGCCGCGCGGCGGGGCGCGCCGCGGCGGCCGCGGTTGTGTAGCCGAGATTGCCGTTTGCGCCGCGCACCGTCATTCTGAGCGCTGCACCAATCCACATCAACCGGGACCCGTGTAATCTCATGACGATCCGAAGCCCGCTGCTGGGCACCGCCCTGCTCCTTGCCGCCTGCGCGCCCGCCGCGCCCGTGGCCGATCCGCAGCCGTCGCCAGCGTCCACGCCGGCCGCCGCGCCCGCGCAGGACTCGATGGCTGCGCGCGTGGCCGCGTACCGCACGGTGCGCCTCACCGCCAACCTGAGCGCCCTCTCGCCGGCCGAGCGCAGGATGATCCCGCTCCTGATCCAGGCGGCGCGCGAGATGGACGAAATCTTCTGGATGCAGGCGTACGGGAGCCGCGACTCGCTCCTCGCGTCGCTGCGCGACCCCAGCACGCGCCGCTTCGCCGAGATCAACTACGGGCCATGGGACCGGCTGCAGGGCGATGCTCCGTTCGTGGCGGGGGTGGGCGCCAAGCCGCAGGGGGCGCGCTACTACCCGGCCGACATGACCAAGGAGGAGTTCGAGCGCGCGGTAGCCGGCGGCGGCGCGCGCGCGGACTCGCTGCGCGGCCTGTACACGGTGGTGCGGCGCGAGGGCGGGCGGCTGAACGCCGTGCCTTTCCACGTGGCGTACGCGCCGCAGATGCGCCGCGCCTCCGCGCTCCTTCGCCAGGCGGCGGCGCTGGCCCCGCAGGCGTCGCTGCGCCGCTACCTGGAGCTGCGCGCGGACGCCCTCCTCAACGACCAGTACCAGCCCAGCGACCTGGCGTGGCTGGACATGAAGGACAACACGCTGGACGTGGTGATCGGCCCCATCGAGACGTACGAGGACGCCCTCTTCGGCTACAAGGCCGCGGCGGAGGCGTACGTGCTGGTCAAGGACCTGGAGTGGAGCCGCCGCCTGGCGCGCTACGCCGCCTTCCTCCCCGAGCTGCAGCGCGGCCTCCCCGTCCCCGCGGAGTACAAGCGCGAGACGCCGGGCACCGACAGCGACCTGAACGCCTACGACGCCGTCTTCTACGCGGGGCAGGCCAACTCGGGCGCCAAGACGATCGCCATCAACCTTCCCAACGACGAAGAGGTGCAGCTTCGCAAGGGGACGCGGCGCCTTCAGCTCAAGAACGCGATGCGGGCCAAGTTCGACGCTATCATGGACCCCATCGCGCGGCTCCTGATCGCGCCGGACCAGGTGGCGAACGTGACGTTCGATGCCTTCTTCGAGAACACGATGTTCCACGAAGTGGCGCACGGACTGGGCATCAAGAACACCATCAACAATCGCGGTACCGTGCGCGAGGCGCTGCGCGAGCAGGCGGGCGGGCTCGAAGAGGAGAAGGCGGACGTGCTGGGCCTCTACATGGTCACGCAGCTCTCCCGCCGCGGCGAGATGAGCGGCGCCGCCATCCAGAACAACTACGTCACCTTTTTGGCGGGCATCTTCCGCTCGGTGCGCTTCGGCGCGACGTCGGCGCACGGGCGCGCGAACATGGCGACGTTCCACTTCCTGCAGGAGCGCGGCGCCTTCACGCGCGACCCCAGCGGCACCTACCGCGTGGACCTGCCCAGGATGCAGGCGGCCATGGACGCGCTCTCCGCCGAGATTCTGCGCATGCAGGGCAACGGCGACCAGGCCGGGGTCCGCGCCTTCATGGACCGCTACGGCATCGTCGACCCGCAGCTCCGCGCCGACCTTGACCGCGTCAGCCGCGCCGGCATCCCCGTCGACGTGGTCTTCGAACAGGGCACCGAGGTCCTGGGCCTCTGAAAAGCGATCTCACACAGAGACACAGAGGGGAAAAACAAGACGCGGAGGGTGGACTCTCTTTCTTCTTGCCGTTTCCTCTGTGTCTCTGTGTGAGGTCCGTCGTTCCCTGAATGCACACTGATTCCCGCGACATCCTCGGCGACGGCGCGCTGGGCCTGCGGGTGGCGCCCTCGCTGGAGGGCGCCGCCGGGGACTGGGTGTATCCGCTCCCCCCCGCGGGCGCGACGCAGGTGTGCGCGCTGATCGAGCTCGTGGAAGGGCGCGCACCTCCGCGCCCGGGCGGCACGGCGGCGGTACGCGGGCCGGGGATGGAGGGGTGGATCGAGGGGGAGCGCGTCGTCCTGGCCGGAGACGGTGGGCAGGTCGGGGGGATGGTGGAGCTGGATTCACTGCGTGCCCGCGTCGAAGTGGCCGCGGGCGCGCAGGACTCGTTCGAGGGAAGGCTCCGGGTGCGCGAGGCGCTGTCGATCTCGGCGGCGCTCCTGCTCGCGCGCCAGCACCGGGCGCTGCTGCACGGGGCGGCGGTCGTCGCGCCGGGCGGAGGGGCGTGGGTGCTGGTGGGCGACACGCACAGCGGCAAGACCACCACGTGCGCCAACCTGGTCCGCGCCGGGCACGGCTACCTGGCGGACGACCAGGTGGTGGTCCATGCGGACGGCGCCGGCACGCTCGTCGCCACCGGCCTTCCCCGCCGCTTCACCCTGGACGACGGCTTCGTCCGCGGGGAATCACTCGGCGTGCGCTCCCCCGTGGATCCCGACGAACTGTTCGGTCCCGGAAGCCGCCGCGCATCGGCGCCGCTGGCGGGGGTGCTCTTTCCGCGCGTGGAGGCGCACGAGCCCACCCGCCTGGAACGCGCCACCGCCGCGGACGCGCTCACCCGGCTGCTGCGCAACTCGCCCTGGCTGGCGGCGGACCCGCGCTCCGCTCGCCCCCTCCTGGCCCTCCTCGCGCGCATCGCACGCCTCCCCACCCACGACGTGCGCCTGGGACGCGACACCCTGGACGATCCCCTCCGGCTGGCAGCACTTTTCGCGGCATTGCGCAGCTAAGCCCATTGTTTCTGATGCTCTATCGCGGTAGCGCAAGAACTAATTAGCACTTGACAACCGGCTCCGGAGGCTTAATTTAGCCGTCCGCAGGGTAGCCGCAGCACCATCTCCGCGTTGGTGTGCCAGAAGAGCCTGTTCCTCGCGGTTGCAACATCCGTCTCGAAGCCGTGTCCTCAACTTCGTTCTCCGGGAGCAGCTTGACCGAAGCCCCTGCCGGGCTGGACTCGACCGAGTCGAGCCCTATACGCAAGCCTTTCGTAGCTCCCGCCGTCGAAGAACTGGGAAGCCTGAACGTTTTGACGCTCCAGCAGTCCGTGCCGATCTTTCCCGGGATCCGGGGGAGCAAGGCCGAGAGCGGCACGGGGCTCCCCCCGCAGAGCTAGGCATCCGCCCCTCCCCTGCCGCGACGGCTGGTTCCGGTTCCGCACCCTGATGTCCTTTGTCCGGTGGCCCGCGCGCCCCGCACATCTCCCTCCTTCCGCACCACCATGAAAACGAGCGTCCCCCTTCGAGTGGGCATGATACGCGCCCGGGCTGCCGCCGCCGGGCTCGTGCTGTGCGCCGCCCTGATCACCAGCTGCGACGAGTCTCCCACCGGCACGCGGCCCGGCGAGCCGAAGCCTTCCCCCGGGATGAAACCGCTGGGGATCGTGGAGGTCACCGTCACCGGCATGGGAACTTCGCAGACCCGTGCCACCGCCAGCGGCGTGCGGCTGGACCTGACGCGCCCGCAGAACGGCGGCGGGACCGCCGACGGAAGCATCCAGCTGGAGCAGGTCAGCACCGGGAGCTTCACCGAGGGTACGCGCGGCGCGGACGGACAGCGCTACGTGTACGCCACCTTCCGGGTGCGCAACGCGCAGAGCGACGGCACGGCGTACGACACCCCGCGGCACAACCTGACCTTCCTGGCGGTCAACACCGTGAACTCGGTGCCGGGCACCGCGGTGTCCACCATGAGGCGCTTCGACGGTAGCCAGGCGGACACGGCGATCGCCCCCATGATCGTGCCCACCGGCGCGGTCGCGCTGGGCGACTCGATGCTGCAGATGCGCAGCCTGCGGGCGGACGTCCTGCAGGCCTTCGCCGAGGGTGAGCTTCCGGCCAAGCCGGCCGGGGTGAACGACATCTACCCGTACGGCTTCGTGGTGAGCAACCCCAACAACGGGGCGAGCCGCGACCTTCCCGCCAACCCGGGGCGCGATCAGTTCGACGGGCTCGTGACCTTTGCCTTCCGCGTGCCGCTGCAGGCGAACGACCCGAGCACCACCAACGGCGCGGCCAAGGACGTGTTCACCCTGAGCATGCACTTCCTGGCGGTGGATGACAGCGAGACGCGCATCACCGAGTCGATCGAGGAGCAGACGCCGGCCGGCCGGGCGGCGATCGTCGCGCGGCGCTCGACCCTCGCCACCACCACGGTGACGGTGCTCAACGGCAGCCCCTCCGCGGCCGTCAACCCGTACCCCGGGCAGCGGCAGCTGTGCTCGGTGCGCACGGCGGGCCCGGTGGGCTCCCCGCGCACCACCATCAACGCGCCGGGCGCCTACACGCGGCTCGCGTTCTACACCGGCTCCGAAATCCGCGACGGGTGCGCGGCGAACTTCCGTACAGGGGCGGCGGCACGCCCCGCGGTGGGCGTCTCCTTCCCCGTGCGCGTGTACTCGATGGACCGCTACGGCAACACCATCACCGCGATCGCGGACTCGGCGACCCTCGCTTCGCAGACGATCGCTCCGCCGCCGCCGGTGACGTACTCGGACGGGGCGCAGCTCGTGAACGGCGAGGCTTCGCTCTCCGCGGTCTACGGAGGCTACGGGGTGGACACGCTGTACGCCGTGGGCCGCAGGATCCGCGGGGCGCTCCCGCTGACCGTGGCCGGGGTGACGCGGATCTGGGAAGGCGACGTGTCCACCGACTGGAACACCGGCGG
>DASVVI010000025.1:0-2626 GCA_036386635.1 Longimicrobium sp. | reverse complement strand
TTCCCGTGCGAGCTCGCACCAGCCGGGCGGCAGGAGGGTTGTAATCACCTCCCACTCGCGATTGAGGGTTGTTGCGTCCATGAGGGCACAGCATAAACTCCCCTTGGGACGCAGTCAACCTAAGTTAGCGCTTATGGGCTTCAGCCCCCGGTGCCGTGCGCCAGCCTTGCCGCCCCGGCCGCAACGCCCCGTGCCCCGTCCCCGGTGCCCGTGCGCCCGCGCCGTTGCCGCCTCCCGACGCCGCCCCCATACGCCGGCATACGCGCGCTTCGCATTGCAGCGCCGCGCCCCCCGCCCTATGATGCCCGCATGAAACGACACATCGCCCTCCCCGTGCTCCTGGTGCTGGCGTGTGCTCCCGCCGAGCCGCGGGCACCCGAGCCCGTCCAGACGACAATGATCCGCCCTGGCGTCGAAGTGTTCCTGGAGCGCCCGCCCGCCGCCGTCGCCGGCAAGCGGGTGGGGCTGATCACGAACCACACGGGCGTCGACAGCCAGGGCCGCAGCTCGGCCGACCTGCTCGCCGCCTCGCCGCACATCAGGCTGGTATCGCTGTTCGGCCCCGAGCACGGCATCCGCGGCGTGCTCGCCGACGGCGATCTGGTTGCCTCCGGGCGCGACGAGAAGACGGGGCTCCCCGTGCACTCCCTCTACGGCCAGACGCTTCAGCCGACCGAGGAAATGCTGCGCGACGTGGACGTGCTGGTCTTCGACATCCAGGACGTGGGCGCGCGGACGTACACCTACGTCTCCACCATGGCGCTGGCGATGCAGGCGGCGAAGAAGAAGGGCATCCCCTTCATCGTACTCGACCGCCCCAACCCCATCGGCGGCGAAGTGGTGGAGGGCGGGATGCTGGAGCCGAAGCACGCCACCTTCGTGGGGATGTACCCCATCGCCCTGCGCCACGGGATGACGGCGGGCGAGCTGGCGCGGCACTTCAACACCGCGTTCAACATCGGCGCCGACCTGACGGTGGTGCCGGTGGAGGGGTGGCGCCGCTCGACGTGGTTCGATGCGACGAGCCTCCCCTGGCTGAACCCGTCGCCCAACATCCGGCGGCTGGAGGCGGCGATCCACTACCCTGGCACCGTCCTCTTCGAGGGGACCAACCTCTCCGAGGGCCGCGGCACCGACCTCCCCTTCGAGCAGGCGGGCGCCCCCTGGCTCGATGCCCCCGCCGTCGCCGCGGAGCTGAACCGGATGCGGCTCCCAGGCGTGCGCTTCCAGGCGGTGCGCTACCCGATCGGGAGCAGCGCGGCGAAGTTCCCCGGCCACACCGTACCCGGCGTGCGCTTCGTCCTGACCGATCGCGCCAGCTACCGTCCGGTCCGCACGGCGCTGATCGCCATCGACGCGATCCGCCGGCGCCACCCGCAGCACTTCCGGTGGAGCGGGACGATGGACCGGCTGGCCGGCACGGATCGCGTGCGCAGCGCCATCGAGGGCGGCACCCTTCCCGCACTGCTGGCCGATTGGGATCGGCAGGCGGAGCTGTTCCGCGAGAGCCGCGCGTCCTCGCTCCTGTACAATTGACCCTGGAACGGCGGGCCGCCTTTTACCGATGAAAGCCACGGATCTGGACCAGGTGCAGCGCATCCTCAAGGTGCTGCGCAGCCTGGCGCCGCACACGGTCTGGTTCGGCTCCGTGTCCGGCGAGACGGAGCAGGAGTGGGAGTGGATGCTGGAGTCGCGCGCGGGCGGGCTCCCGTCGAACACCGAGATCACCGCGACGGAGATCACGGCGCGGCAGGGCGGCAACACGCGCACGGCGCCCCCCTTCATCGGCGCGACCACGGAGCGGCGGCACAAGGGCGTGCGCATGACGGTGGACGTGGGAAGCGCGCACCTGCGCCTCATGGCCCAGTCGCCGGGCCTGGCCCCCTTTGGCGCCTGGCTCCATTCCTTCTACGACGATCTCGCTGCCCGCTACGCCGCCCAGGCCCCCGTGTGGGACCCCGAGCCCCCGCGCGTCGACACCTCCGACATCGTGCGCACGCTGGACGAAGCGCGCGACCGCTGGTGCGGGAGGGAAAGTGCGTGAGTGCGTGAGTGCGTGAGTGCGGAATGGCCACAGGTGTCCCCACCCTTTGTCATCCTGAGCCCGCGCCGCGCAGAACTTGCAACTACCGCGATCTATGGCGCGGAGCGAAGGATCTACTACGCGTTCCGAGGGGTCCGCCGTTCACGCCGGGGCCTCTTGCCTCTCCGTCCAGATCCTTTGGTTGCCGCACGGCTACAGCGTACGCGCGGAACCGGGCGTGCGCGGCTGCCCCAGGATGACAACACGCGGGCGATCCAACGCACTCACGCACTAACGCACTCACGCACTTTCCCCATGCCGCTGACCCGCGCCGCCCGCCTCGACCGCCTCCCGTTCACCCACCTCCACCGCCGCCTCCTGGTGGTCGCGGGGGCCGGGTGGGCGATGGACGCCATGGACGTGGGGCTGATCTCGTTCATCATGGCCGCCCTCGCGCAGCAGTGGCACCTGGGGCCCGCGACGGTGGCGTGGATCGGGTCCGTGGGGTTCGTGGGGATGGCGCTGGGCGCGATGGTCGGCGGGAGCGCCGCGGACCGCTGGGGGCGCCGCACGGTGTTCGCCGGCACGCTCCTCGTCTACGGC